>NZ_BDUD01000001.1:617387-900285 GCF_003113895.1 Nostoc commune NIES-4072
AATAAACAACTACCCGAATTCAATCAACGATTGTCCAAGTTTACCCTAGTAACTTGACCCCAAAGCAATTTGAACTGATTAGTGGGTTAATACCATCCAATAAACGAGGGGATTAAGGGGGGTAATTCGACTTGTGCCTACACAGTAGAAACTAAAAATTGAAGAAGAATGCAGAATTCAAAATTCTGAATTCTGCATTCTTGACGCTTTTGCTGTAAACCTTTAGAAGGTGAAAGTTGTTCTTAGCGTACCGATAATGGCATCGTCGTTACCGCTATTTTGACCAGGCGAGGTCAACCAGATAACACCAGGGGTGATTGAAATGTTATCTGATACGCGATACTTGTAAAAGCCTTCAAAGTGATAAGGTATATCATTACCAGCAAGATTAGGAGCTAAACCTGTCCGGTTAAAGGAATAAGGTTCTGCGCCAGCAAAAATACCTAAAACGTTACCCGGCTTACCGAAGTCAGGTAAGGCTATCCCAACTCCGTAGCTCCAAGCTTCATAATCATCATTTGCACCGAAGCCTGTGACATCGTGGTAAGAAACGAAGCCACTAATTGACAGTTTGTCGCTGGGTCTGAAGGCTGCCGAGACGCCATAAGAATTACTAGAAGATGCGTTTTGGAGAGTGTTAGCTTGATTAGTACCTACGACAGGGTTAGCACCAGTCGTCAAACCACCACCTGCATCAAATAAACCAATGCTTCCGGCTCCATGATAACCGTGAACGTAGGTAGCAGCAAAAGCCAAGCGATCGCCAACACTAAAGTTCAACTGTCCAAGAGCTGCATAGTTACCTTCAAGCAAACCTTGATTTGCGCCAGGATTATTAGCATTTGACGCTAAGTAGCCTACAGTCAGTGAACTTGGTTTGAAAAAACTGCCACCGCTACCAAAGGGTAAAGTCAGTGCTGCACCTGCACCACCACCAATGCGATAGATGGGACTTTCAGAAGCAAAGGTAGACAAAGCACCATTACCGCCATCATAGTCCTCAAAGTAAGGGTTGTTAGTGGCAACATAATCGCTATGAATACCTCCGGTAGCCGCCAAGTAAACTTGGGCTGGGCCGATGGGTACGTAATACGCCAGCCAATCTATATTGACATTGTTATTGGTGCTTCCACCGTTGAGTTGAAATGTTTGTGTACCTTCAGAAGTATTGAGATCCCCATTAACATTATCTCTTCTTGAGAAGGCTTGTGCATTACCGGCTGCAAGACGAGTGTGTAAAACGTCTTTACCCGTGAAGCTGGTTTGCAAATCTAAACGTACCCTATCTTGGAAGACAGTATTGTTAGCATCGCCAGTATTACCGCCAAAAATATCAGTAACAGCAAAAATAGCTTCACCCACCAATTTTGTGGTGGTCGAAAACTGATTTGCTTCCAGTTCAGCAGTCCGTGCTTCTACAGCATCTACTCGACCACGCAGAGTTGCTAGTTCTGCCGAAAATTCCTCTTGCAAACGTTGGAGGGTTGCTAAATCCTGTTTTGTCACCAAATCAGCCGTTGCTGTGGCAATCAGTTCATTAACCCGATCTAAACAAGCATTCAAACCTGCGGCAAATTCATAACGCGTCAATGCCCGGTTACCACGGTAAGTGCTATTAGGGTATCCAGCAATACAACCGTAACGTTCAACTAGGGATTGTAAAGCTTGGAATGCCCAGTCAGTAGGTTGTACATCAGAAAACTGAGAAACTGATGTGACTTGAGACAGTGAATTCTGCTTCTTGCCTTCACTGCTATAGCGGTTAACTTCTTCTAAAACCTTATTTTCATCAGTCTTTTGGGCAACCAACTGCCGATTAACTTTTAGTGGCTCTGTTTGGATGAATATTGAAGCGCTAGAAGCTATTGGTGCTTCTGCCTGAGCAACTTTTGCCTTTATACCTTCAGAAGAGGCTGGTACTTTAGTAGCCATAGCCCTAGCGGAAACCAACACCGTCACTCCCAAAACTACTGGGCTTAGTACCAGAGTTTTCCACAATAGATTAGACATTTTTTTATTTTCCTTTCCCAAAAAAGGCCCGAAATGACTGGCTTCAAGAAAAAGAGAACAAGCAGTTATTGTACTTGTTGGAAATCTTATCAGATTGCAGTAACTTTAAGATATGCCTCACAAAATTGTTACAGATAAAGATTCGTAAAGTCTTGTAGATGCCTTGTTTACTAAATTAAGAGTTTATAATTTTTTTAGGCAAAACCTACGCAGTATTTTAACGGTTCCTACTGGCGTTAGTGGATTAAACCCTTAATTGACAAGCTTATCAAGCTCATACATATATTTTATTTGTCAGAGAAACGCTATATATTCCACCCAACTGATAACCCTTATATTCTCCTTTTTAAAAAGGGAATAAAGAATAATATAAGCTGTAATTCTCGAATAAAGGATAGAAAATAGGAAATAGCTTTGTTCGCCATAGCTTATCTGAAGCACGTTTGCTCTTAAGAGTTTGCTTACCCTTGAAAGTCATCAAGGATTGACCAATAGTATTGCAGAATTTCCTCAAAGGTTAGTTTTTATACAAGTATAGTTATCGTCAAGAGTGGGAAGCTAGGGCAACAGACGGGGCCGAATCCCTGTTTTTTTCCATCCCTTCCTGAAAATTTTGTATAGTTGCTCTTGATTATAATAATCATTTTCATAACAAAACGTTATTAAAAATAATTCGGAAGACACACACTTAACCCGCAGCCTTAAGGTACATTTAATCTATTGTTAACCTTTGACTTGATGCAGCTATTGGCTAATTGGATAAATGACTAAAAATATCAGTAATCGTGAAAAATTAAACATTTTTGCTAAAATATCTCCTAATTTAATCTCTACACCACAAAGCAACGAAGATAATCAGAGTCCAAGTAAAGCGATCGCACAGCCTTCAGGTGCCTTGCAAATAGTTCATGTAACTACCGGGCGCGTGCGACTGCGTACTACTGACAGTAGTCTTAACTCAATATTAGACAACATAGCCCAAGATTTACGCTCCATAGAAGGAGTGAGGGAAGTTAGCGTAAATGAACAAACGGGTAGTTTGGTAGTTAATTTTGATAAAGATAAGCTCTCATTACCACAAATTTTGGCGCTAAAATCCGATCTTGATATCCAACTGCCGCAGGCTTCATCTGATTCAGCTAGCAAGACCGATCCCTTTGCAGCTTGGAAATCGCCTTCATTTTGGAAAGAGCAGGGTATTTCCTTAATTCCGATGATGACAGGCTTGGCGGTAACTGGAGGTTTGGGAATTCATGGCTGGGTATCGATTCCAGTTTATATGATTGCGGCGGATGCAACCCGTGGTGTAATTGGTTATCTTGGCTCTCAAGTTCCGACATTAGAAAAAAAAGAAGCTAATCATACTAGTTCGGCGATAAAAGGTGATATATCCGAATCAACTATCCAACAAGAAAATAGTAAGGTAGTAGCACCTGCAAAAATTGACTACAGCGTAGTTCATCAAATTCCCGGACGTATTCGATTGAATGTGCCAAAAATTGCCCAAGATCGAGCTTATGGGCGGCGGCTTGAGAGAATAGTGAAAACCGATGCTCAAGTTACCAGCCTGCGTATAAATTTTGACGCTGCATCGATTGCGATCGCTTATCAGTCTCGTGATATTCCATTATCTTATTGGGTGAGTCTGATGGAATTAGCTTTGGAGATAAACCCACCAACAGTAGGGATGACAACGGCTAACCAACCCCTAGAAGAAATTAGTCAGACTCCTGAAGTTACAGACGTAACAACAGCAAACCAAACAACTCCAGAGCTATCTAGTCTGTGGAGTAGCCTAAAATCGCCTGCGATGTCTTTCTCATTAGGTATTATGGCGAACTTACCCTTGGGAACTTAAATATACAGTTTCAAATTGCGGAATACTGGAGGGCAATTATGACTGGTTTAAATTTAGAAACGGCAGCAAATTTAGACAAAAAACAAGAGCAAACAGTCAAAAACAAGACTAATTGCCCAGTAACGCCGCCTGCAAGGGTAGCATATAGCATTATTTGTGCATTTCCCGGACAAGTGGCGTTTTGCATACCCCAGATTAGAGAAGATGAAATATATGTGCAACGTCTCCTCACCTTGCTTGCTAATGAGCCTTTGGTAATCAATCAGCAAGTGAATACTACGATGGTAGGGTCAATTGCCATTACCTATAAATCTGATGTAATGTCAGATGTTGACATGCGATCGCACTTGGCTAATTTGATTCAGTTGGCTGGTAATCCAGAAGTGGTATCAGCACCTGCAAACCAATTCAAACTATGCTCAATTACAGAAGACAAGCAGGATAGAAAGCCAAAAAGAGAAGCCCAAAAGCAGAAATCAGCAACATTCTCCTTATCCTCTGCGGATGCGTCAGTCTCTAAGACTAAAAGCAATTCGGTATCCTCGAATTCTGTAATTCAACAACCAAAAAAACTTGCCAAAGTAGCTTATAGCATTGCTCATGCAATTCCCGGAAGGGTACGGTTTCGTGTGCCTCAAATTGCCTGCGATCCCAAATATGTCCAACGGTTAGAGACATTACTCAAATCAGATTCTACAGTTACCAGTGAGCGAGTTAATAGCGCTGCGAGATCAGTTGTCATTACCTATAAAACTGGAATGATGCGAGATTCTCAAAAGCAAGTGCAAAGCTTTTTGTCAGCAGCAATATCTCATCTAGCCAATCTAATTGAATCTGCCAATGATCCCGCCACAGCGATAAGCTAACTAATCCAGCAAATGACAAATAACCAAACTAACTGCAACGCAAGAGTCATTAGTCATTAGTTATTAGTCATTAGTGCAAGAGAAACCATGTCCACTTTTTTACGTGGTTTGAATTAGTCAGATGAAAGACAAGTTTTTCCACCCACAAGGGACGGAACATACACTAATATCCAATGACTAATGACTAATGACTACTTAGATTGGTGGCTGATTTTCATCGAAGTGTAACAATTATTGGATTAAAGAAAAGTAATGGCAAAAGTAGCACTGGAACTACCATCACCCCCAAAATCTCAATTCACTGTGTTGGAAGGGAATGGAAAAGTTTCTTTAATTGACACTAATGGACACTCTCAATCTCAAGAACAACTTCCCAACGTTACCTACAGCCTTGTCCATATAACTCCGGGAAGACTGCGGTTTCGCGTACCTCGCTTACGCCGTGATGCAGATTATGCCAAGCGTCTGGAAGTATTGTTAACAGCAGATGCGCTGGTGAAGAATGTCCGTGTCAAGCCTGCGGCAATGTCAGTTGCAGTTACTTATAAATCTGATAAAGTTTCTGATGCGAAGATGCGATCGCACCTTCACGATTTGATTCAGGCTGCAAGTGTTGTAGTTGTTCTCAAAAATTCCACATCCATATCAGAAACCGAAAAAGAGCCATCTTGGCCAGGTTTACAACTTTCTGCCGTTGCCACTACTTTAGCAGTACTGGGAGGGCCGTTAGGATTACCGATCCCACCTTTGATAGTAGTGCTTCCCATCGCCATTGCCACACTACCGGTTGTCCAACGAGCCTGGGAAGGTATTACGGTAAAGCGAAAATTGAATATTGACTTTTTGGATTTGATGGCGATCGCTATTACTACCTTCCAAGGGCAATTTCTCACCCCATCGCTGATGCTGGGTTTAATTGAAGTCGGCGAAAATATCCGCGATCGCACGGCTCGTTCTTCTGCTCAACAAACTCTAGATTTACTTAGTTCTCTAGGACAATTTGTCTGGGTGGAACGCAATGGCGAAAAGGTACAAATTCCCATTCAAGATGTGCAACGTGGGGATACAGTAATTGTTTACCCTGGCGAACAAGTGCCGGTTGATGGTAGCATTTTGCGAGGTAAAGCCCTGCTAGATGAGCAGAAATTAACTGGCGAGTCGATGCCGGTGCTGAAGAAAAAAGGACAACCAGTTTTCGCCTCAACGCTGGTACGAGAAGGACGAATTTATATTCTTGCAGAATGGATAGGGAATGATACCCGCGCCGGACAGAGCATTAAATTAATGCAAGAAGCACCTGTCCACGATACCCGGATGGAGAATTATGCCACGAAATTTGCTCAAAAAGCTGTTGTGCCAACTTTGCTACTTGGTGGAGCAGTATTTGCCGCAACCCGCAACCCTTCACGGGCAGCCAGCGTTTTAACTCTAGACTTTGCTACAGGGATTCGAGTATCAGTCCCCACAACAGTTTTAGCAGCATTAACTTATGCTGCCCGACGGGGGATTCTCATCCGTAGCGGACGGGCGTTAGAACAATTAGCAGAAGTTGATACCATAGTTTTTGATAAAACAGGGACACTGACTAAGGGAGAAGTTGATGTTGTCAGTGTGGAAAGTCTTAATCCAGCAACCTCAAGATTACGAGTGTTGGAATTGGCCGCCGCCGCCGAACAGCGTTTAACTCATCCAGTAGCAGAAGCAATTGTTCGCTATGCCCAAGCAGAGCAAGTAGCAATTTTGCCGCGTAGCAAGTGGGATTATCAACTAGGTTTGGGCGTACAAGCTCTAATTGATGGAGAGACAGTTTACGTTGGGAGCGATCGCTTTTTACGTACTAGTGGCATTGACACCGAAGCGTTAAATGGTCATCAAAAATCTCCAAATTCAGCGATTTATGTCGCCAGCAACGGTCAACTTCAAGGTATTATTAAATATAGTGACCTTCTCCGTCCCGAAAGCCGGGAAGTCATCACAGCACTTTCGACAGTCGAAGGTGTAGAAATTCACATGCTCACCGGCGATAATAAGCGAACTGCTACAGCCGTTGCTGCTGAACTTGGTATTTTGCCGACGCATACTCACGCAGAAGCTTTTCCAGAACAAAAGGCAACAGTTGTCCGCCAACTGCACGAACAAGGTAAGACGGTTGCATTTGTAGGCGATGGGATCAACGATTCGCCAGCTTTAGCCTACGCCGATGTTTCCGTTTCCTTTGCTAACGGTTCCGAGATCGCCCGCGAGACAGCAGACTTAGTGTTGATGCAGAATGACTTGCATGGTTTATTAGAAGCGATCGCGATCGCTCGTCAAGCCAAGCAATTGATTCGGCAAAACACAGGATTAGTTGCTGTTCCTAATTTAGCAGCATTAGCGATCGCCGTTCTCTTTGGTCTTAACCCCTTAGCTGCAACAGTAGTCAACAATGGCTCAACCGTAGTTGCTGGAGTCAACGGTTTGCGTCCAATTCTTAAAAGTCGTCAACATAAAGCTCTACCATCGGCAAGATGATGCAACTATGCTGCCAAGAGTATCTTGAAAAGCTTCCGAGATTTCTTAATTAATAGGAGAAAATTGAACATGGCACCTAAAATTAGTGATTTTGTTGAAGATGCAGGCGCTCCCGGTATTATAGCCGGAATTGGTGCAGTCCTCTTAGCGCCTGTTCTGCTGCCCATTGTCGCTGGAGTTGGTAAACCCTTAGTCAAGTCAGTCATTAAAGGCGGAATTGGTCTTTATGAAAGAAGCAAAGGAACCATTGCAGAAATCGGCGAAACCTGGGAAGACATGGTAGCCGAAGCCAGAGCAGAACTTGCTGAAGAAAAAGAAACCCCCGTATTTGAAGCGTCTGCCACCAATGGCGATAATGTCGCCGATAATGGTGCATAATTTCATCTGCATATAGCAGTCCTAAATGATTTGTAAACTTCTTTCCTTCTTCTCTTGGCGCTCTTGGCGTCTTGGCGGTTCGATAATTCCTACAACTCAAATAGGATTGTTATATCAGCAAGTTAAATTTTAACGAACCGCCAAGGACGCCAAGTACGCAAAGAAAAAGAAGAAAGAAATGCTTAATCAACTATACTGCCCCATAGGGGACTTCAAATTACAAAAATATCAAATTCAATTTGAAAAAAGAATGCGACAAATAAACCATCTGTAGAGACACGATTCATCGCGTCTTTACCCAAAGATGTGTTGCAATCATTAATTGAATTGGTATTAGTAAGGTGCGTTGCTATGTTCTACCTAACGCACTCTACTAAAATAGAATAATTTATTTTTTGGAAGTCCCTAATGCAAAATATTAGATAACAAACTATAACAAAAAAACCACTATCATATAAGTAAACAAGGTACTTACATGTTGACAAATGGTTATAACACCTACAATAAAATGCCGCAAATTATAGACAAACCCACTTTCAAAACATCACCACAATCGATATCTACAAAATTTGTAAGTTCAACCCCCGGAAGATTGCGGTTGAGAGTGGCTCATTCCCATCGTCAACCAGAAAAGATGCAACGCATCGCCAATGCTTTGTCAGCAAATTCTCACATTACTCAAGTTAAGACAAATGTCCATCATGGCAGTATTGTTATCAATCACGATGGTAAAGATGGCAGTCTAGAAAACGTGCTAGCAACACTTAAAGATTTAGGAATAATTTTTGCCGATGTCTCCGAGGGTAACACCGAAGCAGCAGCAGGAGTATCATCCGCGATTGTTGACTTAAACCAGCGCGTCAAACAGGTAACACACGGTGCTTTCGATCTGCGAATTCTTTTCCCTTTGGGATTAGCTAGTCTTTCGGTACGGCAATTATTTAAGAAAGGGTTACAGCTAGAAATGATTCCTTGGTATGTTTTAGCATGGTATGCTTTTGATAGTTTTATTAAATTGCACGGAACTAACCAAAAACAATCACCAAACGAGTAACTAAAAAGCTTAATTAATCTGCCAAATCTTGATGGTTTTATCGGAACTACCACTAGCAAGAAATTGGGCATTCCGGCTAATAGCAATAGAATTTACTGCCCCTGAGTGTTCTGTGATAGTTTGTAGTAACTCTCCCGTCCGCAAATGCCAAATTTTGATGGTTTTGTCTGCACTACCACTAAACAGGATTTCTCCATCAGGACTAACAGCTAAGGATCTTACCTCTTCTAAATGTCCAGTCAATGTGTGTAGTACTTGACCTGTAGCTAAATGCCAAATTTTGATAGTTTTGTCTGTGCTACCGCTAAAGAGAAACTCTCCATCAGGACTAATGATTACTGATTTCACACCACCTAAATGCCCGTTGAGGGTGCGTAATGGATCTCCTGTGCGGGGATTCCACAGCCTAATTTTGTTGTCAGAACTACCACTAGCAAGGATTGTACCATCAGGACTGATAGCAGCAGCATTAACTGCGGATGAATGCCAAAGGGTACAAATGCGTTGGCATAGCCCGCCGTAGGCATTGCCTTTATGCAAATTCCAAATTTTGATTTTATTACTGCCACTAGCAAGAATTTGTCCATCGGGACTGATGGCGATGCAATTAACCGGTTTTTGATGTCCTAACAGAGTGTGAATTAGTTTACCAGAATTGAGGTCGTAGACCTTAACATTACTTTTGGGATGTTGGCAACTACCAATAGCGAGATAATGTTCATTAGGACTAATCGCAACAGAGGAAATTTCGCCTAAATCTTCTGTGAGGGTGCGAATAAGTTTGCCGCTTTTAAGATTCCATACCTTGATGGTTTTATCTGCACACCCGGTTACTAAACTTTCAGAATCAGGACTAATGACGACAGATGTCACCTTTTCTGAATGTCCAATTAGGGTGTGACTGAGAACGATATGTTGTAGTGTAACTTGGTGTTTGAGGTTGGCGACGCAATTCAAAATTTCCTCAACATCAGCAAGACTCTGACTATCACCGACTGCAACAAAATATTCTCTTAACTTTTTTACATATTCCTCATCTTTGATGCTGACGGCTGATTGCATTGCCTGAAGCGGGTTAGTAGAATTCTGTAGTGATATTTGGCGTAGTTGTAACCATGTATTCACAGAATAATCAAGCTGTTCATTTGCCCAAGAGCGTAGTTTACCGCCGTAGGCATCGCTTAAATGAGATAAACTCTGGGCTAATTGCAAAGCCAATTCTGGAATCCAGTAACAACGCTCATTTTCCAGAGCTTGGTAAACTTGCTTGTAACCAGAGGCGATAACTTCTATTGATTGTAAATCAAAAGTATCTGACAGCAAACTCGGCAGCAACTCTGGTAGTAACGGAGGTACACCATAATTAACCAGGTGATAAATATCCGCTACCCAGCCTGCAACCAAACAGTGATAGGTAATCAAAACCTGGCAAAGGTTTTCAAAGTCTTGACGGTTGACTTGATATTGTAAAGATAACTTACTAATATCAATTCCTTTTTCATTCCATTTTTCTGCCTTTTCTAAAATTGCCAAATTAACAACATTGTCTTTGCCAATGTGATTAATATTCTCTAAATTTTCTCCCAATGCCAGAAGTTCATCTCTAATCTTTTTCCATTCTAACGCTCGTTTTTTAGCAGACTCTTCCAAAATTTCTCGATAAGGTAAACGAGCAATTGTTTTATAATAATAATTATCTTGTCCCAAACCCCAGTAGGCAATCCGAAAATTTAAATAATCTCCGTCATTTTCTGACTCTAAAATCAAAATAGGCTCTGTTTTCAACATTCCAAACAGAGCCTTAATACTTGATTCACTGTGAAAACGTTTACTATCCCAAGCTCCTGCCAATAATTCTGTTGGTCTAACTTGACTGTTTAGAGAGTAATGCTTGTTGAGAAAATTTCGTAATCCTTCAGCCAACATTAACTCAATTTGGTAAATTGTTTCATGTCTATTCTCGTTAAATTGGTCAAAATGTACTTGAGGAGGAGCTATAAAAATTTTTAGTGGAGTGCGCTCATAATTGGTGTGGTCTAAAATCTGTGAAGGGTATAATCTTAAGGGCCAGCTATCAAGAATTTTATTGACTTCTTCTGGCAACTTGAGTGATGTTTCTCGCTCTTGGGCAGCTATTCTTAATTGCGTTTGGTGATTGTCGGCTACTAACTGCTGTTGGAAAATTCTTTCTTGCTCAAAGTCTTCAAAATAACTACTTTTTTTATTTGAAGGATTTAGAACTTTGAGTATTTCGGGAATTACTTCAATCGGTTCATATTTACTCAGAGCTAAATCTTGACTTCTCTTTTGTACTAGCTCTGCAACAACAGGTGCAAACTCTAGTACCAATTCAATTAGTAACCTTAACCCTTGCTGCATAAACACATACCTAGAAATTAAGTAAAATAAATAAGCAAAGCTTGCATGAAATCAGGGCAATACTGGCATCAAGTAAATTCATACATACTCTTAATTTTACTAATTGAGAGTATAGTAACTCAACTGTAAGCCATTAAAACCCTTACATGTCAATAAGTCTATGTACCGAACACCTGTAAATAAAAATGTCCCATTAATTTTGCGGGGCTACTAGATCCCCGACTTATTCAAGAAGTCGGGATCTTAACACCACTAACCTCTCAAAATTTTTGGGACAGACTACTAGCGTTCAGTCAAAGCATTTTATTATCAATAACAAATGGGTAATCCTCACTTTCATAAACTTTCTAATCAAAACCATTGGGTTCAAGCAATACATACTGCTGTTAAAGGAAGAGCTAGATATAAGGTAAATGGGCTTTATCATTCAGAAGCTCTTAAAAAATATCTTGAATCGAGATTATTAGAAAAGGAAATAATCTCACGAGCTAGTGCTAATAGTTACACAGGGAATGTTCTTGTTATCTTTCATCCAGATAAAAGTTTAAAGGCGATCGCTCTCCTCATTCAAGACATCCTCTTAGATTATCGGCAAAAAAGCAGTAAATCACTTGCTTCTGCCGCAGTTATTAAAGAAAATACTGCTTTCGTTGGGGCTAATAATCGAAACATATCTGATTTAGCCGTACTGCCTCAAATATCTATGCAGCGACAATTAAACCAAACAGGTAGTCAACTTATTCCGGTATTGGGGGCTGTTGGCGCTCTTGTATGCGTCACCGGACTGTTGTACGCATATAATCTTGACGAAGCCATTTTGCTGTTGATCCAGAGGTTGCATACACCACTGCGCGATCGCATCATGCTTAGTATCACTTTTATGGGCGATCCAGTAGTAATGCTGATATCTTCTTTGGGGCTGGCGATTAGTCCGTTATTTTATAATCGTCGCCGAGAAGCAGCTATGTTGGGCATCGCTGGAGTCGGTGCAATCTTACTAAATTGTTTGATGAAATTATTATTTGGTAGAGCGCGTCCAGCCCTGTGGAAGCATATTATTAAGGTGGGTCAACACAGTTTTCCTAGTGGCCATGCAATGGTTTCGATAGTGATTTACGGTTTTACCGGCTATCTTCTGGCAAAGCAGTTTCCTGAATGGCGCTTTTGGATTTATGGTTTGACTATTATTTTAATTGCTGCGATCGGTTTCAGTCGGCTTTATCTTGGTGTACATTGGCTAACTGATGTCACAGCTGGCTACGGGGCAGGTTTAGTGTGGTTGATTGCCTGTATTATTAGCTTGGAATCGGAGCAAAAATCTCGCTCACTGCAAGCAGGCTGAACTGTAGGCTTTTCCTCGGTGTTGCATAATGGCGGGTAAGTATAAGCAAGCAAACCGAGGCAGAACCTACAACTTGGACTCTGCTACTTTTCACAGAAACACAATCTGCTTAATGGCGATCGCCGCAAGATATTGTAATCTAACAAAGGTTAAAGTTATACGAGAATTTCGCTAGATTTGGCATTATTTCTAGACTTTACCTTCTTGTTTTTAACCCTGATTTGTGGTAAATCCTTTTTGTCTTTGTAAAAGTAACAGATTTCTACTAGAGTTGGCCATATTTCTAGAGAACCGTGAAATTGGCTAATGACATCATCAATAATTCTGGAAACGTTTTGCTGAAAAAAGTCTGGTTCAAATCCATAAAATACTCAGGGTAAATTCTCAGCAAATAGTTGAAGTGACTGCTTACGTTCTTCATTTTCGGCAGACATGGAGGCTTTAACTACCTGAGTGTGGATAGCAGAAATTTTTTCTAAGATTTCCTCAGAGTCTTGCAATGTAACCTCGCCAGAGTAATCAAACTTGATTCCCAGGTCATCAAGATGATAAACACTGCTCTTAATCTTCTTTTTCAGCAGACTGCATATTTCCTCATTAAAGAGTTCACTAGCGAGAGGATTACGCATATAGTTATTCCTAATATGGTTTTGGACAGCATCAACGTGTGCAGCTGCAATACCCTCTTGTTGTATCCAAATTCTGTAGATATAATCTTCAAATCTGAGCCGAGTAGGAAAAAAAGGTGGTAAACCTAGCTGATTATCATATCCAGCAACTCCACAATCCATTCTCCAGTTTTTGTTGGTAATGACAGGTCGAAAATTAGTCAGAATATAAAAATCATTTAGGTCATTTGGACTGATTTGATTTTCGTCATTGAGATACATGTGAATAAAATCAAGTGTATCGATATCATTAGTTCCTGTGCGAAAAGTCTGGGCAATCTTAACGATCGCATTATTCAAGACTCTTCCCTGTTGTAATACGAGGCTGTTTTCTCGAAAGTAGCCTTTAGTTGTGTTGGTTTCTAAATCCATTGCTGTATCAACAACCAATTCTCCAGCCTCGAAGTTTTCTGGTACTTGGCTGGCTTTTTTACCTAGAACATCACTAAAAGCTGTGAGTAAGTCAAAAGATTTATGGACATAGCCGCCTTGTTGGGTGGACTTGATTAATTTTCCTCGACATATTTCATCGCCTGTTAAAGATTCTGGGCTAGTTTCAATTAATGCATCTGGTCGCATATCATCATCTGCACTGACCATTAAATGACCAAGGGTATACATTAGCGTGAAGTTGCGATTCCCTCCATAACTAGGTCGGAATAAGTTTTTGACGAGTGATTCTAGCTTGCGATCGCGCAGTCTTTCATTTAAAAATGTAATAAATTGCTCTTTTTGTTGGGGGCCAACATAATACACATCATTGACTGTTTTAGTCTGCTCCAAAAGTGGGTAATATTTTTCATGGTTGGCAACGCTAGAATCATCAAAAACTATAATTTTTACAGCATGACCATTTGCCCGGAAATTCTCATCATACTTTTCGATGGTCTGTGCTACATCTCTCAGGCGATGAGTCGGAATAACAAATATCGTCTCTTTTGATTTCATAAAATGTGTTTAAGGTTTTCAAATGAAGTTTGATGATTACAACGATTTGATATCATTCCATTTGGTAATACTGTTTCACAGATAGTTATAGAATTTCCACCCTGAACGTCGTTGTTTTTTGAAGCTTTTCTTAAATTTGCATGGCTAAGATTGGCATTTCTAAAATCTGTTCCTTCTAAGTTAGACGCTTCCAAATTTGCCTTTTGCAAATCAGCATCAGCTAGCAATGTATTCTTGAGGATAGCTCCAGTTAGATCGGCTCCTTGCAGATTTGCATTCCGAATATCTGCCCACTCTAAATTTGCATATCGGAGATTAGCATTTTTCAGGTTAGCTCCCTGAAGATTTGCCGATCGCAAGTCTATTTTTTGTAAGTTTCTCCCGGAAAAGTTAACTCCCGATAAATTACAGCCAAAACATTTTCTAGTTTCTTGAAGCTGTTGAATTACATGCTGTCGAAACAAATCATTGCCTTGGGTAACTAAAGAGGGAGTAAGGACAAATACCATAGGAATCAGTGGTCGTAGAAAGAGATTCATAAATACCAACTCCAGTTTAAAATTGATGGGCGATTTTAAAACTTCAGCAACAGACTTCAAAAAAAAATGTCCATGTTTACAGAATATAAAAAGACTTTTGTCTTTTTAGTTTTTAACTATTTAGGACTGTAATCAGAACAATTGAGCGCTTCTTTAGTTAGAGCAGTATCAGGATTTACTGCACACTTTAGATAAGAGTTTTTATGAAAAAATTGGCAGTTTTTGCAAGGATGTTGCTGTACATGTTGGATGCTTACGATTTCGTTTTTTTCTTGCGCCCTATTTTCTGGGGGATCTTCTAGTGCTTTGCAAACAGATGAAACGAGATAAACTAAAATTCCCCAAACAATCATGAAGGAAATATGAGCCAAAAATACTGCTACAAAAGGAATATCACCATCCTGTGTTTTGGTGTTATTTTGTGTTGTATTTGCCAGGTTTGCTTCAATCAGGGTAGATTGATAAACACTTTTTTGGGCGGATATATAAAGTTGTAAAAGCCCTGAATTAGGCATATTATAAATCTTTAGTTAGTCAGATTATGGTTCAGTAAACTTAATCGCAGTTTAACATCTTTGGAGATTAATGATAAGCTACTGTTTTGCTTGGTTTTCATCTCAGCTTTTGGAATAAGTTTGCCATTTAAAATAAATCAAATATTCATGTGTCTAATAATATATGGAGTTGGAATTGGATGATACATCTGAGTCATCTAAATTATCAAATTGGTTGGCTGTTTGTCGAGCTTCCAGTAAGCAACTGTTAAGAGAATAGTAAACAGAATGAATTTTCTTAAGAGTGACTTTTAAGGCTGGAATCATCATCGGATGGGTTGCTATGGCTAAAATGTAGTCTCCTACGAAAATAGTAGGATTATCTGTTGTTGAAAGGACTTGATTCTGTCTTAATATTCCTAAAAAAGCGCATTGTTCTGGCAACTGAATTTCAGTTAAGTGAATGCCGCAATAAACGCTATTAGCTTGGATTAAAACACCAAACAAGCTTGGTTTTAAATGGTTATTATTTTTGAACACAAAACATTTTTAACTCTAATATTATTGTGCAATATTTTACAAGAAAAATATTTTTAAATAGATATATTTTACAGGTATATAAAATGGATCAAAAAAGTTTAAATAGGCATATATTCAGAGATATAGGTTTATTCAATAAATAATGAAAAACAAAATACCCGACAAGTTTTAAGAATCGGGTATCTGAGTGTTAGATAATAATTTTGAACAGTAGAGATACAAAATTACTTGTCGCTACTATTTCCCATAGCTTTATTTCTTAATCTGATCTAGAGCTAAATTCAGCTTCAACACATTAACTCCAGGCTCACCAAAGATGCCGAGAAAGCGGCCGTCGGTGTTTTGGGCAATTAAAGTTTCTAGTTGGTTTGGCTGAACTCCTCGCGCCTTGGCTACTCTTGCAATTTGCGCGATCGCAGCTTCGGGAGTAATGTGAGGATCAAGGCTAGAACCAGAGGTGTAGACTAAATCGCCAGTGGGCTGCACTCCTGCTGTTTTTAGACGAGTGAAGTCACCTTGAACCTTTTTGCTCTTTTCTGGGTCATCTTTACCTTTGATGCGTTCCATTAATGCGGGATTACTGGGAGCCAAGTTACTAGCGCCGGAAACCCCAGTTTGCAAAACACCCGCATCATCTTTTTTGGGATCGGCTGTGCTGTAGCTGGTGGTACTCGGACGACTGTTAAAATAGCGATCGCTACTAAAAGGTTGACCAATTAAAGCAGAACCAACAACTTGACCTGTGCTATTTTTCAGTAGACTACCGTTTGCTTGAAACGGAAACCCAATCTGTCCAATGGCAATCATCGCAAAAGGATAAATAATCGCGACCATAACCCAAAGTACCAGGGTAGAACGAACAGCTCTACCAGCTTCGCGTGCAAAACTCATTAGAATTTCTCCGGTACAAACATTACAAAAAATAAATAGATAGAAAGCCCTAGTGTCACCATTCCTAACAGCCCCAATCCCCAAGATTGACTGCGGGAAAGTTGTTCACCAGTAGCGGCATAGACCATAGGTGCAACCACTAGGTTGAAACACATTGCCAAGAATAAATACAGTGGCAGCTTTTGTCTACGCCATTGACACCAAATTTCAGTTATTTCTTCTAATACTTGGGATGCAAGAATAGTGCGGCGGATCTGAACGGATTTCATAGTAAATTAAGACAAAGGTAGGATAATATCTATCAGTTTGATGGCAATAAAGGGAGCAACAATGCCACCCAGACCATAGATGAAGATGTTGCGACGTAGCAGTTGATCTGCTGTTAAAGGTAAAAACTTTACCCCTTTAAGTGCCAGTGGAATCAGTGCCGGAATAATCAAGGCGTTGTAAATCAGCGCCGAGACGATCGCAGATTGGGCACTCTTTAATCCCATAATATTAAGTGCGCCGATTCCAGCAGCTGCGAAGATAGTGGGGATGATGGCAAAATACTTGGCAATATCGTTAGCGATGGAGAATGTTGTCAAGGCTCCACGAGTAATTAGCAACTGTTTACCTATGGTTACTAAGTCAATTAGCTTCGTGGGATCGGAGTCTAAGTCCACCATGTTAGCAGCTTCTTTGGCAGCTTGCGTTCCAGAGTTCATCGCCACACCCACATTTGCTTGAGCCAAAGCAGGTGCATCATTAGTACCATCCCCAGTCATTGCCACCAGTTTACCCTGTGATTGTTCAGAGCGAATCACCTCAATTTTGTCTTCTGGAGTCGCTTCGGCAATGAAATCATCCACCCCAGCTTCCTCAGCAATTACCGAAGCGGTAATCCGATTGTCACCTGTAAGCATGATCGTGCGAACACCCATGCGGCGGAGTTGGTCAAATCGTTCCCTTAAACCAGGTTTCACAATATCTTTGAGGTAGATGACACCATAAATTTTGTCATCTTGGCAGACAGCTAAGGGTGTACCGCCTAACCGGGAAACTCGCTCATAAGCTGCGTCTACATCATCAGGAATGTAACCGCCACGAGAACGGACAAATCCCTTAATAGCATCCACCGCACCTTTGCGAATTTGTTTACCATCGGGTAAATTCGTGCCACTCATCCGGGTTTTCGCGGAAAATTCCACACCCTCGGCTTTGTCGAGATTGAAATCTACCGCAGCCTGAGATTTTTCTGCTAAAACTACAATCGATTTGCCTTCTGGCGTTTCATCAAACAAGCTAGCAGCTAGAGAAATTCGTGCCACATCTTCTATTGAGTGATTATCCAGAGGAATAAACTCATCAGCCATCCGATTACCCAAGGTAATCGTCCCTGTCTTATCTAGCACCAAGGTGTTGATGTCACCGCAAGCTTCTACGGCTCGACCAGAGGTAGCAATGACGTTAAATTGGGCAACTCTATCCATTCCAGCAATCCCGATCGCACTAAGCAAACCACCGATAGTTGTAGGAATTAAAGCTACCAGTAGCGAGATGAGAATAGCAACGCTAGCACCCGCCCGCAAACTGTTTCCCGCCTCAACTCCAAACGCTGTGCTGATAAAGCTGGCGATGTAGCCGACAAATGGGGGCATAGTCGCCACCACAATCAAGAACACCTGTGTTAACACTGCCAACAATACCGTCAAAGCAATCTCGTTAGGAGTCTTGCTGCGTTCTGCCCCTTCTACCAGGGAGATCATGCGATCAATAAAGCCTTGGCCAGGATCGGCACTAATGCGAATTGTCAACTCATCAGATAGTAGGCGTGTACCGCCTGTCACCGAACTGGCAATATCTGTCCCTGGTTGCTTCAGTACCGGGGCAGATTCTCCAGTAATTGCAGACTCATCCACCGAGCCGATGCCTTTAATTACATCTCCATCGGCGGGAATCATGTTGTTTGCAACCACTTTTACCAAATCGCCCCGTCGCAGTTCCGTAGAATTGACTTGTTGTATCGAACCATCGGGGAGGATTTTGTTAGCGATCGTATCCGATCGCGTCGATCGCAGTGAATCAGCCTGAGCTTTACCGCGTCCTTCAGCCACAGCTTCGGCAAAGTTGGCAAAAACGAGTGTAAAAAAGAGAATAAAGGTAATTAACCCATTTAAAAGGCGTTGTTGATTTATATCTGCCTGAATTGTGCCAAACAAATTTGGGTTAAGGCTAACAAGAAAAGTGACAATTGTCCCCACCCAAACAACAAACATAACTGGGTTTTTGACAGTAATTCGCGGATCGAGCTTGACAAATGACTCACGAATTGCTCTTTGGTAAAGCCCCCGCATATCTGTTTTGGGGGTGTGCTTGCGCGAGTCACGAGTTCCAGATCCAATACGAGGCGAAGGAGAATCAGTAGTAGTGGGCATACATTAAATTTTGGGAATGGGGCATTGGGCATTGGGCATAGGAAGATGAAGTGGATGAATCCAGTTCAGAGGTGGATGAACGGAGTTCAAAGGTGGATGAACGGAGTTCAGAGGTGGATGAACGGAGTTCAAAGGTGGATGAACGGAGTTCAGAGGTGGATGAACGGAGTTCAGAGGTGGATGAACGGAGTTCCGAGGTGGATGAATCCAGTTCCGAAGTGGATGAACGGAGTTCCGAGGTGGATGAATCCAGTTCCGAAGTGGATGAACGGAGTTCCGAGGTGGATGAATCCAGTTCCGAGGTGGATGAACGGAGTTCCGAGGTGGATGAACGAGTCTTTAAGCCAATGCTTTAACTCCTAACTCCTAACTCCTAACTCCTAACTCCTAACTCCTAACTCCTAACTCCCCACTCCCTAGCCAATACCTTTAGCAATAAAAAAGGCTTCACCAATGGGGCCTAATGCAAGTACTGGGAAAAATGTAAGTGCGCCCAAGATTAAAATCACGCCTGCGGTAACGCCTGTAAATAGTCCGGTATCCGTTCGCAATGTACCAGTCGTGTAAGGAACAGCTTGCTTACGAGACATACTATCTGCTAAAAACAGCAAACCCAGAATTGGAATATAGCGTCCAGCAATTAAACTGAAGCAGGTACTCAAATTCCACCACAGGGCAGTTGCAGTGGTTTTTGCACCTGTAGCAATCGCCAAAGGAGACGGTTGTGAATCTCCCAAACCTTCAAACCCAGAACCGTTGTTAGCAGCAGCCGAGGCGTATTCATAAATAACTTGAGCAAAGCCGTGAAAGCCGGGATTACTAATTCCTGATAGTTGATCGGGAAATGCCAAAGCGATACCTGCGGGAATCATAATTGCGATCGGGTGAACCAGCAGAATCAGGAAACTAGCAAGTACAACCTCGCGCTTCTCAATCTTGCGTCCCAAAAATTCTGGTGTGCGTCCTACCATCAACCCTGTAGCGAATACAGCCAGAATCAAGTAAGCAAATAAATAAGCAGTTCCAGTACCCTGTCCACCCCAGATAATTTGCAGGAACATATTGGAAAGGGTAATAAAACCGCCGTTGGGCATAAAGGAGTCGTGTAAACTATTGACTGCGCCGCACATAGTACCAGTTGTACTCGTTGCAAATAGCGCAGATTGCGCCCAACCAAACCGGACTTCTTTACCCTCTAAATTCACTTGCTGACTACCCAGCAGTGCATTCACAGCCGGATTGCCGTTGTATTCACCAATGGCAGTGACGATGACAAATACTAAATAAATAACGCCTACCATGCCGTAAACTAACCAAGCTTGCTTAGTGTTGTTCGCAAACAACCCATAAGTGTAGATTAGGGAAGTAGGAATCGAAAGCATCGCCACGATTTGAATTAAGTTAGTAAATCCGTTGGGATTTTCAAAGGGGTGTGCCGAGTTGATGGCGAAAAAGCCGCCGCCGTTTTCCCCTAATTGCTTGATAATTTCAAAATGGGCAACAGGGCCACGAGCGATCGCCTGACTAATATTCGGATTTTCCAAAGTAGGGAATACAACTGCACCCCCCAGAGTTTCGGGAACGCCAGCAGCCATCAAGACAATGCCGCCCACAATACAAATAGGCAGCAAAATTCGGGTAATTGAGCGAATTAGGTCTACATAAAAGTTGCCTAACGATCTACCAGTCAATCCCCGGATAAAAGCAATTCCTACCGCCAAACCAGTCGCAGCAGAGGTGAACATGTGATAACCAAGTCCCCACATTTGGCTGCCATAGCTCATGTAGGTTTCACCAGAATAGTGCTGCTGGTTGGTATTAGTAATAAAAGAAATAGTAGTATGCAGTGCTGTATCCCAACTTGGGGCATTTATCCCCGTAGGATTCAGGGGCAGCCATCCCTGATTCATGATAATAAAGAAAATCAGCAACCCCATTGCTACATTGCTATACAGGATTGCCCGCCCATACTGCCAGCCCGTCATATTTTCTTTGTTTTTAACACCAACCAAGGCATAAATTACTCGCTCAACCGGATTCAAAATTGGGTCGATAAAAGTACTCTGCTCTAGGTATACACACGCCATATAGCGCCCAAAGAAAGGAGTTATTGCTACTACAATTAGTAGCGTCAACGCAATTTGAATCCATCCTTCTAACATTGGATAATCGAATTTCGACATAAATAAATTTAAGATGAATATCAGATATATTTTGCTATGATTTCGAGAAAATACTGAATTAATTCGACATGGTTATTAGCTAACTCTCAACTATCGTTTTCTCAATCAATTGTCGAGCTTTTTATTAGACAAAACAAGGTATAAATTAATATTTAAACTAGCTTATGCAAGGAATATATTTGTTGATATATACAGCTATTAAAAGCGTTTATTTCGATATATATCTACAAATATAGAAAGATAGCTAAATCCTATAGGACTAGTATTTGATTTCTGAAAAGATACGTAGGGTGTGTTAGCGACAGCGTAACGCACCATCATCAAGGGTTTGGTGCGTTACGAACTGCGTTCTAACACACCCTACAATACCTAATTTCGTTCAAAAATCAAATATGATTCCTATAAACAAACAGCTATTTGCGCTCAAACAAAAGCATCCCCTTTTGGCGAATAGCCTATCTGATTTTTCACGTCATGAAAAAAGAGTGCAAGGTGACAACCTCATTAGCTCTCACGGATGGGGTGATGTAAAGCTAGTTGGGTTCACAGGGGTGACTTCAGAAGCGTAGCGGTTAAAGTCTCTAACGTTGAAAGTTAAGATATGGGTTAACCTGTGAACTAACATTGAGGCTACAAGCCTAGCATCGTGGACATTTACACCCGCTACCCCATACTGTAAAATTAATCGCTTCCATTCTGGATAAATCTCAGGTACATCTGGCAGTACTAGGACTTACGCACACTCTACGAATTCTCGGCGCTCTTGGCGTCTTGGCGGTTCGAGAAATTAAGCTTTTTAGCAATTTTTGCGTAAGTCCTAAGTACTAAGAATAAACCTTCTAAACGCTCCAGTTCCGTCCTCGCTTCAGCGATGGTTAAGCCTAAGCCGTTCCTTTGAGCAGGTCGTGTTGCACTTCGCCAAAACTCTATGAGGTTTTGCGAGGTAATAAAAAGCTCTTCTTCGGCTCCTCGTAAAGTTGAGATTGCGTTCAGTGTATCTGCATACATTGGGTGATGTGGCTGTACACTTAATAGCAATAAGTTGGTATCGACAAGATAAGTCACCTAAATATCTTCGTCCTCGTCATCATCGTATATTCCAGCCCGACTTAAAGCATATTCTGATAGTAAGGGCGTATCTCGTCTATGGCTCTCTGCCCATTCCTGAAAAGCTGTTATCCACTCAAGAGCCGTTGCAGTTTTGTAGAATGGTTGATCCTGTTTTGATTTTATCAATTGCTCAAGCAATGCATTAAAATGTGGCTTAACCATTTCAACAGGGAGCTTAGTTACATTTGCTAACACCTGCACAACGCCTTCTAACTCTTCTCTGTCAGCCTCTGTTAGTAATGGTAGTATTTGATTGTTATTATTTTTCATGCTAGTAGCTCTCCATAAATGATATTTAAATACTGAAATTACTTTCTAGTTTAATAACATGCTACTATAGCAATCCTAAATCATTCGTGAAAAGTTATATCCCCGACAACTTTTACGAAGTCAGGGAATTGGACACCGCGAATTTTCACAAATTAGATAGGATAAAGTCAGGAGTGTAATTCATCACTCATAACTGATTTTGGCGACAAATTCCAAATGCGGAAGTGTAGGCATGTAAGAAAGTTCTGCCACCAACAGGGCCGATTTCTCCGCCACAGAAAAAGCCGCCTACAGGAATATCGGTGACGTAGCGCCGAAATAGTTCAGAATCGAAATTGGGTTTACCATAAAGTCCTTCACCTCGCCCCAGACAGGCAAACATTAAGGCAGCTACGGCAGAGGGTACAGATTCTCGTTGGGTTTGATAACTTTGGAGGAGTAATTCTAGGTCTTCAGCAGAGGCTTGGGCATCGCGGAGGTGGAATTGCAGCCTTTGTCCTGGACGGACGCGATCGCCAATTGCGATCGCCCCAGCTGTGGGATCGACCCCAAGAATACCACGAATTAAAAAGTCTCCCTGTTGCAAAGCCAGCTTAAATTCATCCATCGCCACACCAACAAACAGAGAGTGCTGTGCTAAAATCCGTTCGTGTTCGCTGAGGCTAGCAATCAAATCTCGTAATACCACTAGCGGCACTTGCTCATCTAACTCTAAGATAATGTTGCGATCGGCTTTTGTAACTTGCAATGGTTTGCCAATCGGTCGGCATCCTTGGGCTACAATCGTTTCCAAAACAATATTGCCAGTCAAAGCTATGCCGATAGTACCCTCACGATACAAACTTTGGCATTCCCCGCCCTCAGTATCATGACAAAATAGGGCAACACGACCACCCATACCCCCACCACTAGCCTGTCCCCCCACTATCACCGATCCTGGATAAGCAAAATCCAACCCCTGCAATAAATCGTTGATTCCAGAAGCGAAAGAACTAGACAGCAAGATAAACTGGGGTGTCGGTGATGCTGGTACACCGATCAAATCAACCCAAGCATCTGGAGAACTGTCTAAATCAGGTAATTCTTCAGCAACAACATGAAAAACTTGAACCTTCACCCCTGGAAGGTGTGCTAAAGTCAAGCTAATAGCTGGTTCAGCTTCTAATTCTTGGATTTCTCCGTTAACTGTCGTCCCAATCACACCTCCACCACTACAGCCAATTAGCACAGGCACAGAAAGTTTCTCAGCTAACAAAGGTAACAGTCGGGAATACTCACTTGTAAAAGCAGACGAAATGAATACCAGTCCTAGATCCGCAGGTGCTGTTAACGATAAGACAGCTCGTTCCACTACATCTGTAACAGCTGCTTCCAAAGAATGACGGGTTGATAGGGCGTTTGCCCACTGCATTTGGTCTGCCATGAGTTTTGAGCTTCTTTCTCTTTTTGGGCTAGTAGGTTTTGATTTTTGATTTTGGGAAGAATTGCATCCTACAAAAATTAGTGCCAGCCTTTTGTCTCCTCCATCCTAAGAAGCTGGGGTTGTCATTCTCTAATAGATGCATCTAAATATATTGTATGATTGTTCATCTATGGTACTAATTCCACAAAATCTTAAAAAATAAAGATGAATGCATTATAGATGCGGCAGTTTACTGTATTGGTTATAAATCAATAGGTTAAAGTACTAAGTTATGAGCTGAATGGTTAGAATGGATATTACTCAAGCTAAAATCTGCCATTTCTGAAGTTTTTCTATACTAGTATTAACAACACACAACGAGACTAAAGCAATGACCAACATCCAAGAAACAGCAAAGAGCGATATTCAAGAGAAAATCCAAGAAGAAGTAGAGCAAGCGCGTACTGTCTGTGACGTTAACGGTAGCAACTCACCAGAGTGTGCTGCTGCTTGGGATGCAGTAGAAGAATTGCAAGCCGAAGCTTCCCACAAGCGCCAAAACAAGCCAAAAAACTCTTTAGAACAGTATTGTGATGACAACCCAGATGCAATTGAATGCCGAGTTTACGACGACTAAAAATTTAGACAAGTGAATTTTTTGTTCGTTTGGTAAATAAGCAATCAAAATTTACTATACTCAAATCTTGCACATCTCACCTCACTCTTGCCTAAAATCTTACTCCCCTCTTTCATCATTTGCCCCAATCGGTAAATATTTGGTGAAATATTTGGAATTACAGATGTATAAGGGTTAAAATTTGAGGTTTTTTTATCTTAAAAGGAAACTTTTACACCCAAAAAATTGGGATTTTTTCCGAGAGTGTCGAGTATATAGTGGGTGGGTGGGTTTTAGAACTCTTCCTGACGCTACTTGCAAATAGGTGCAAAATCTGAGATGAGGGTCTTTAGTTGCTTGTTTTTCACCAAATAGAGAGATTGAGGAAAGTGAATTAAACAATTTACTATTTAATACCTTTTCCAAAAATCTTTGCAACAAATGAATTGACTGTAGGGGCGTACATCTGTATGCCCCTACAAACGTATTTATAGTATAAATTCCGTGAAATGGTATAAGTTGGGTAGCCACTTGCTTGCACAAAGAAGTTAGAGTGCAGTCTTGAGGCTAGACTTTGTGCTTTGATTAAACTGTTATGTAATTATAGATGGACTAATAGCTAGCTAATAGCTTACAGTTTGTCAGTTATGGATTTTGTTCTTGGTTAAAAATGTTTTATTTATCCTTTGAAAAAAACTATGGACTATAACGTTTGGTTTCGCCCTTTCGTCTGGATGGATTACCGACTAGCAGTATTATTCCTGGTAGTTATTCCGCTAATTCTTCTAATTTGGGCATTTGTGCAAAAAGCGGAAGCCATACAACGCTTATTGGCTATATACTGGCGAGTATCAAGCCTGGTAGCAATCACGATTTACTTAATGATTGCCCAGTATCCAGTTAGCTTTATCTCTGGGTTGATAGCTCAGATATTGATCCCGATTTCGCTGTGGTTCTGGGTGGATATTAACGATGAAATTGAGTATCAAACCACTGGCGCTTTAAAATTTATTTTTACTTCTTGGCGCTGGGCTACAACTGTTTATTGTATTTTGGGTACACTAGCCTTTATCCCTTTTTTAGGTTGTGCTTTTTCTAGTAGTGCGCTGAAGACTTCCTATTGTCGCGTTTGGTTTGAGGCTCCGTTGCTATTCAAAGAATATTTTCATGCTAATAGCAAGGCTGAGTTTTTAGGTTTTCTCGGCATAACTAGTTTAGTAATTTATGTGCTTTATTTAAGCTACTTTGTTCTGATTAAGCTGGGCAAGCAGGGACGCTCGGCCACACCACAGTAAGCATCGTTGCACCACCATACTCCTACTCTTAAAAAAATGGATTCCATTGGCAAGCGACTGGAACAATACACTGCTAAACGCCCCCAAGAAGTTCTACTTGTAACGGTGGAAATTGCTGATGAAGAAGATACAATTGCTATTTTCAAAGGCTTTTCCAGTTCTTTAATGCGTCCAACGGCATTTGATGCAGATGTACCAGTTCTACCAGATGGGGCAAACATCCTCAATATTGATCGAGTCGCCAGTCCTTACAATCCTGAAGCACCGCGTTATATTCAACAAGGAATTTCTTGGGAAGCTATGGAAGCTCTATTATCAGAAGTGGGAGTTTAATTAATTCCTAATTCGTAATTCGTAACATAGAGCAGTATGGCGATCGCAGTTAAGACAGACTGGTTACACTGTTAGCTTTATTGGATGGGCTTAGATGCAACAGTCACAGGATGCGAACACGCCAAAACAATTCAGTCGAGAACAACGTTGGGAAATTGTACAAACCTTGCTACAACGTAGCAACCTGAGCAGCGAGGCAAAACAGGCATTTCGCCAAGCTTATCCCAATGCACCAGAGGAGATGCTGAAAACTGCTGTTTTTCACACTTACGTTGATGGAATTGAAGCAGCAATAGACTGGTTAGTTGATTTAGAGTTATTTCTACATGAACCTAGTCATCAACTAGATGTCGCTGTTACGTATCACCTGCTCTATCACCTCTACAATTGGTATCAGTTTAATGCATTGCTGCCAGATGGAAAAGCAGGAGTGTTGGAACGTCTCAAAGAGATTAAGGAGTTGGCTTCAGATAGAGATATAGAGGCAATTCTTGCAACAGTTGAGGAGCTAGAATCGATGTTTGAAGGTGGTCGTAACTATTATCTTGATTAATTTATGGAATTGGAAGGCGTTTATGACACTATCGATTATTGCCGAACCTGCTCCTCTAAAATTGAATGAACATGGTGTAGTTCTCGTCGGTAAAACCCGCGTCACATTGGACACTGTGGTTGCTGTCTTTAAGCAAGGCACGACAGCAGAGGAAATTGTTTATCGCTATCCGTCGCTCAATTTGGCTGACATTTACGCTACGATTGCCTTCTATCTCAATCATCAACCTGAAGTAGAAGCCTACTTGCAACAGCGACAGCAGCAATCATTAGAGATTCGGGCAATAAATCAAGGGAATTTTGACCCACAAGGCTTACGCGATCGCTTGCTTGCCCGCAAAGCAGCACAGGAAGCATGTTAAAATTCCTTGCGGATGAAAATTTCGATAATACGGTTGTTAGAGGATTGTTCCGCCGTAGCCCGAAAATTGACATCGTTCGTGTACAAGATGTTGGGCTATCAGGCAAAGATGATCCAACTATCTTGGATTGGGCAGCCCAAGAAGGACGTATCCTGCTTACCCATGACGTTTCTACAATTACTCGCTATGCATACGATCGAGTTAGGCAAGGTCAGACCATGCCGGGAGTTATCGAAGTCAGCCTAGATGCATCGGTCGGACAGGTCATTGAAGATATTCTTGTACTTGTAGAGTGTAGCCAGGAGGGAGAACTAGAAGGTCAAGTTCAGTATCTACCCTGGTAAAATGGTCTAACAAAGCGATGAAGCAAGCAGCCACAAGCCATTGGCGTGGATGTAAAGAATATCTACTGCTGATCATCTTAGCCGTTATCCTGAAGAAAGCAAGCTATCTGAAACTATCTTCAATTTTGAATAAGCGATCGCACTGGAAGCATTATTATTCTGGATATATCCCGATCTGTTTATTGGGTAGCTTGGCTCTATCTAACCGTAGGCTCTGAGCGAAGCGAAAAGCCCCTAGCCTAAAATAGAAAAATTAGAGGCGTGAACATGAGGCTATTTCTATGACAGTTAGCCAACCCCGCTACAGCAAAGAAGAATTCGCTCGACGTGGCGATCAGATTTATGAATCTCAGGTGCGCTCACAGGTTGAAGCAGATAATCATGGCAAGATTGTGGCGATCGACATCGAAACCGGAGCTTTTGAAGTCGATGCTAGTGAAATCGCTGCCTGCGATCGCCTCGAAGCCCGTCACCCAGACGCTCAAATCTGGATTGTCCGCATTGGTTCTCGCTATGTTCGTCGATTCGGCAAACGCACGAAAAAAGCCGCATGATCACCGGAATCGTTAACGCGGATTTTGAACCGATTATTTCACTTTCAGTTTGTGGTTCCGATGGCAAAATTTACACACAAGATGCGATTGTAGACACAGGCTTTAACGGTTGGCTTTCACTGCCTCCAGATTTGATCGCTCAGTTGAATCTGAGATGGAAGAGGCGAGGACGAGCCATTCTTGGAGATGGGAGTGAATGCGTTTTCAATATCTATGAAGCAGTTTTAGTTTGGGATGGAGATATTCTAACAATCCCAATCGATGAGGCTGATTCAGAACCACTCGTCGGGATGTCCCTGATGGAAGGTTATCAGCTAATGGTGCAAGTATTTGAAGGCGGTCGCGTCGAACTCAGCAAAGTAAACACGATCTAAATTGCCCGTTGCACGCCGCCCGTATTAAGAGAGGTTGAGAGGGAACGTTACCCTAAAGGAAGTAAGCTACAGTTGATGTCTAAATTGCCGTCTAAAACTGTCTTTATTTTTAAATAATTATTTTGATTTTTAAATTAAAAAATGTCCCGTTCTGGATACACACTTCCCGTCTTTGCCTGCGCTGCTGCTGTTGCAGCTTTACACTGGTTACGCGATCGCCAACCCCTAACTTTAGCATCTATAGATTTGATTGAACCCGCTCAAATCGCAGAAATCCCCATTGAACAGGTAGCAGGATTATCTGAGAATACAGCTTTAGCAATCACTCGCAGCGATCCTGGTGATAATCTTGATTTGACTAAAGATACACCGATTTGGGGGCTGGTGGAGTGGAGGGAAGAGGGTGATGATGCTGTAATTATTAAAGGTGGGGAAGGAATTGGCAGACAGGTGAATGCTGACGACAAGCCAGCTATTTATGCCTATGCTCAAAAGCTGTTGCAAGAGAATTTGCAACGAATGCTAGTACCTGGGGAAAAAATCACGGTGACGATTATTCTACCCGAAGGGCGATCGCTGGCTGTTCGCACTTCAAATTCTGCTTTTGGTGTGGTTGAAGGACTTTCCCTTTTAGGCACAACTGGCATTTCTCAACCCTTAAGTACACCAGATCAGCTTGCAATTTTCCGGGCGGAATTACAAAATAAAGCCAGTCGTTTTGAAAGTTTAGTATTCTGTATCGGCGAAAATGGCCTAGATTTAGCGCGTAAACTAGGGATTAATCCTGAACAATTGGTCAAAACTGCTAACTGGCTTGGCCCAATGTTGGTAGAAGCTGATGTGCTAGGCGTAAAAGAAATCTTATTATTTGGCTATCACGGTAAGCTGATGAAACTGGCTGGAGGGATTTTTCACACTCATCACTATTTGGCTGATGGAAGACGGGAAATTTTGGCAGCGCACTGTGCGATCGCTGGTTTAAAATCACCAGATATCCAAGCTGTGTTTAACAGTGCAACCGCCGAAGCCGCATTAACATACCTAAAATCGCTAGATGCTTCAACTGGTAGTGATTGGGTAAATCAAGTTTACAATGCGATCGCCGAAACCATCGATGTTCGTTCTCAAGAATACATCCAAAGCCATAGCGAAAGGGGCACAGTAAGTACAATCTGTGGCTCGATTCTCTTTGATCGCGATCGCAAAATTATCGTGAAGAGTAAAACTGCTGGTCTGTTGATGGGAAAATTATGTTAATTTATTATGAATAATCGTAAACAATCCAAATAAATAATCTCTTAAGTAACCACTCTAGGGTAAGTTTATCGTTTTAATACCATTTCCGACTCCGGGACTAGACAAACGCACATAACCGGGCGTTTGTAAAGGCTCTCTATACCATTATTAGCCTACCCAGGCTGAATAATAGCATCATCATAGACCACAAAGCATCTACCCTTAACAGACATAACACTCCCGTCATGAACACAGCGGTGATACCAACAGAACAAGCGCCCCAAACATTAGAAAATTTTGGGAGACTTGATCGCCAATTGATTATAATTCTGGACTTCGGCTCTCAATATTCTGAGTTGATTGCCCGTCGCATCCGCGAGACTCAAGTATACTCGGAAGTTTTATCCTATCGCACTACTTCTGAACAATTGCGCCAACTCAATCCCAAGGGAATCATTCTCTCAGGTGGCCCAAGTTCGGTTTATGGTGATAACGCTCCCCATTGTGACCCAGAAATCTGGAATTTGGGAATACCCGTTTTGGGTGTTTGCTATGGGATGCAGCTAATGGTAAACCAACTCGGTGGGGAAGTGGCAAAGGCTGACCGAGGTGAGTACGGCAAAGCATCATTATATATTGATGATCCCACAGATTTGCTCACTAACGTCGAAGATGGCACTACCATGTGGATGAGTCATGGAGACTCAGTTATCCAAATGCCTTCAGGGTTTGAATTGCTGGCACATACAGAAAATACTCCTTGTGCTGCGATCGCCGACCATGAAAAGAAACTTTACGGCGTTCAGTTCCATCCAGAGGTAGTGCATTCTATTGGCGGTATAGCATTAATCCGTAATTTTGTCTATCACATCTGCGATTGCGAACCTACTTGGACAACAGCTGCTTTTGTTGAAGAGGCAATTCGGGAAATTCGCGCCAGAGTTGGTGACAAGCGAGTGCTGTTGGCGTTGTCTGGTGGGGTGGATTCTTCTACCTTAGCCTTCTTGCTGTATAAAGCCATTGGCGATCAACTGACTTGCGTATTTATCGATCAAGGCTTTATGCGAAAGTATGAGCCAGAGCGATTGGTAAAGCTGTTCCAAGAGCAGTTTCACATTCCTGTAGAGTATGTTAATGCTCGCGATCGCTTTTTAGCTAAAGTTGCTGATATCACAGATCCTGAAGAAAAACGCCGCCGCATCGGACACGAATTTATTGCTGTATTTGAGGAAACATCCAAACGCCTTGGTCACTTTGACTATCTAGCTCAAGGGACTCTTTATCCAGATGTGATCGAATCTGCTGATACCAACGTTGATCCCCAAACTGGTGAGCGGGTAGCGGTGAAAATTAAGAGTCATCACAATGTTGGCGGTTTGCCCAAAGACCTAAGATTTAAGTTGGTGGAACCACTGCGGAAACTATTTAAAGATGAAGTCCGCAAAGTTGGGCGTTCCATTGGTTTACCAGAAGAAATTGTCCAACGGCAACCTTTTCCTGGGCCTGGTTTGGCAATTCGCATTCTAGGGGAAGTCACATCTGAGCGGTTAAATATTTTGCGCGATGCAGATTTAATTGTCCGGCAAGAAATTAACCAACGCGGCATGTATCATGATTTTTGGCAAGCATTTGCGGTATTGCTGCCAATTCGTAGTGTTGGCGTTATGGGGGATCAACGCACTTACGCTTACCCGATTGTTTTGCGGATTGTCACCAGTGAAGATGGCATGACTGCTGATTGGGCAAGAGTCCCTTACGATGTACTGGAAGTGATTTCCACTCGGATTGTGAATGAGGTAAAAGGAGTGAACCGGGTGGTTTATGACATCACCTCTAAGCCGCCTGGAACCATTGAATGGGAGTAATCAAGTTTTGAGTTGACTTAATCAGATTTTTGAAACCGACACATAGCTGATTCTATTGCAACATTTTAGCCTTAACACGCCAACCAAAACACTAAAAAAGTTAGGAATAAATAACTCCTAACTCTTGTAGAGACGCAATTAATCGCGTCTCTACTTTTTACACGATTAATCGCGTCTCTGCTTTTTACACCGCACAACTCAACTCACCGGCTTTTTGGCTAAAGCGGTGATTTTCCCGATAATCTACGGGACAATCTATCACGGCAGGTACATCTTGAGCGAGAGCTTCTTTCAAAGTGGGAATCAAATCTAAAGCCGATTCAACTCGGTAGCCTTTTAAACCCATGCTTTCGGCTAATTTGACAAAATCAGGATTGCTAAAATGCACAAAAGATGAGTTTCCTTTGCCAAAGTGATTTTCTTGCTTCCACTCAATTAATCCATAGCCACCATCATTGAAAATTATGGTGACAAAGGGTGTACCGACACGCAAGGCTGTTTCTAATTCTTGAGAATTCATCATAAAGCCGCCATCGCCAGTTACAGCCACGACTTTGCGCTTAGGATGAACGAGTTTTGCTGCTAAAGCGCCAGGAATGGCAATACCCATAGCCGCAAAGCCATTAGAAATAATGCAAGTATTGGGGCTATGGCAATGATAATGACGCGCCATCCACATCTTATGTGCGCCAACATCTGAGATGACGATATCATCTGGGCCCATCACTTGCCGTAAGTCATAAATTAACTTTTGCGGCTTGATGGGAAATCCGTCATCATGGGCGTACTGTTCGTAATCAGCCCGAATCTCAGACCTTAAGCTAATGGCAAAAGGATCGGGTTTACCTTGTCGGTCTGCTAATTTTAAAATTTCATAAAGGGAATCTGAAATATCTCCCACTACTTCGGCGTTGGGAATATAACTACTATCAATTTCCGCCGGAGTTACCCCAATATGCACAATGGGAATTTCACCGTTACGATTCCATTTCTTGGGGGAAAACTCAATCAAGTCATAACCGATCGCAATTACTAAATCTGTGTTATCAAAGCCACAAGTAATATAATCTCTTTGCTGTAATCCCACTGACCACAAAGCTAATTGATGTGTATAAGGAATAACACCTTTACCCATGAATGTATTGGCAACAGGTATATTCAGCAAGGTAGCAAATTGCGTTACAGCATCACTTGCTTGAGCGCGAATTGCCCCATTTCCTACTAAGATTAATGGGTTAACTGCTTGGCAAATTGCGGCGGCGGCGGCCCGAATGCTAGCAAAAGATGCATAAGTTTTTTCGCTATTATCCTTACGCAAAGGTTTGCCTTCGACGGGCATAGCAGCAATATTTTCTGGTAAATCGATGTGAACTGCACCAGGTTTTTCCGATTGCGATCGCTTAAATGCTTTCCGGACTACTTCTGGTGTAATACTCGGTCGCACAATCTGCTTATTCCACTTAGTAACAGGTGCAAACATTGCCACCAAATCTAAATATTGATGGGATTCAATATGCATTCTATCTGTTCCCACTTGGCCGGTAATCGCCACTAAGGGCGCACCATCGAGGTTAGCATCTGCTACCCCAGTCATCAAGTTGGTTGCCCCAGGCCCAAGAGTAGAAAGACACACTCCGGCTTTTCCTGTCAGGCGTCCGTAGACATCAGCCATGAATGCTGCACCCTGTTCATGACGAGTTGTAATAAATTTAATCGAAGAATGTTTTAACGCTTCCAAAACGTGCAGGTTTTCTTCGCCAGGGAGTCCAAAAATATATTGCACTCCTTCATTTTCTAGGCACTGCACCAATAATTCTGCTGTATTCATTTTATTTCCTAACTATTGACAATACTGGGGATTGGGGATTGGGAACTGGGGATTGGAGATTGGCGACTGGGGACTGGGGACTGCGAAGTGGGGAATGAAAATATCTTTCCCAAAATCTAATTTGTAATCTCTAATTCCTAATCCCAATACTTGGTTCCTAATACCTAGTCCCTAATACCCAGTCCCCAGTCCCTAATTCCTAATCATTTAACCCAAACGGTTTTAAGATTGACAAACTCATGTATACCTTGGATACTCAATTCTCTGCCATATCCAGAACGCTTGATGCCACCAAAGGGCAATCTGGGATCAGATTTGACCATACCGTTGATAAACACGGCACCGGCTTCGATTTTCTCAACCAAGCGATCGCTCTCTTGGTTGTTGGTTGTCCAAGCACTTGCACCTAATCCAAAGGGGATGTCATTAGCAAGTTTAATGGCAGCATCGATATCTGGAACCCGGAATAACAAGGCTACCGGGCCAAAGAATTCTTCTTTGGCAATTGGTGCTTCAGGCGGGATATCTATGATAATCGTTGGTGGATAAAAGTTTCCAGAACGATCTGATAAAGGATGTCCACCAGTGAGGACTTTACCACCGCTTTTTGTGGCAGCTTGCACTTGTTGATCTAAATCCTGGAGAATACCAGGGGTTGCGAGTGGGCCTAAGTCGGTATCTGGTTGCATGGGATCGCCTACTTTGAGCGCCTCAAATTTTTCTAAAAGTAATTTTTCAAATTTGTCTGCGATCGCTTCTGCGACAATAAAACGTTTCGCTGCAATACATGATTGCCCGTTATTCAACATCCGTGCTGTAGTAGCTGTGACAACTGCTGTCTCTAAGTCAGCACTTTCTAACACAATAAACGGGTCACTTCCTCCTAATTCCAAAACTGTTTTTTTGATTTGTTTCCCGGCGGCGGCGGCGAGGGATGCACCTGCTGGTTCGCTTCCGGTCAATGTGGCAGCTTTTACGCGGTCATCAGCCATCAAATCGGCGACTTTAGCAGCGCCTATTAATAGAGTTTGAAACGCACCTTCAGGAAAACCTGCTCGTCGGATAATATTTTCAATTGCCAAGGCGCATTGCGGCACATTGGAAGCATGTTTGAGTAAGCCGACATTTCCCGCCATGAGGGCTGGTGCAGCAAAGCGAAATACTTGCCAAAAGGGGAAATTCCACGGCATCACCGCGAGAATCGCACCCATTGGTTGATAACGTATAAAACTCTGGCTGGCATCCGTTTTTACACTGACATCAGCCAAAAAACCAGGGGCGTGTTCGGCATAGTAGCGACAGACGACGGCGCATTTTTCGACTTCCGCGATCGCAGCTTTAAATGGCTTACCCATTTCTAGAGTCATCAACTTCGCAAATTCTGCTTTGTCTTGCTCTAAAATATCAGCAGCTTTTTGAAGAGCGTGCGATCGCTCAGAAAAACTTGTCTGACGATACTTTTCAAAAGTCTGATTAGCTAAATCGAGTTTAGCGTTAATTTCTGCATCATTGAGTGGCTCAAAGGTTTTGAGCGTTTCCCCAGTGGCGGGATTAATGGTGGCGATCGCCATTACCTGACCTCCCGTTAAAAAATAGCTTGAAGTAGGCTTCCTAATGTTATACATATAAATTTAGGAAGCTACTACCCAAATTCTAGTCTTTTAGCTAAGAATTAGCTGCCCAGTATTACAATTTCGCAACTTTAATTGAATTAAAGTATACCAATCAGTAAGTATTAATATTGATGAATTAAGTCCAATTAAAGTTGTTATAATTTGCACAATTGAGGAATCAAGCTATGACTCAAGTCTTACGCAAAGTAGTTACATTCGATGAATTCGTTGCTAAATATCCAGATAACACAGGGCAACGTTACGAACTATATGATGGAGTAGTAGTAGAAATGCCCCAACCAACAGGCGACCATGAAGAGATTATTGTATTTTTATCTACAAAAATCACTTTAGAATATAGTCGCCTCGGACTGCGGTATGGTATACCAAAAACAGTATTAGTTAAACCACTTGAAAACGAATCAGCTTATTCGCCAGATTTACTGCTCCTAAATCTTACTAATTTAGTTAATGAACCTCGGTGGAAAAAAGAATCAACTGTTACTCAAGCAGCATCAATTCCTTTAGTAATTGAGGTGGTGAGTACAAACTGGCGTGATGATTATCTGAAAAAATATGCTGACTATGAAGAAATGGGAATTTCTGAATACTGGATTGTAGATTATGGTGCATTAGGCGGTAGAGAATTTATTGGCAAACCAAAACAACCTACTTTTTTGGTTTGCTGTTTAGAAGAAGGTGAGTATCGCATTAGTAAGTTTCGAGGAGATGACCGAATCCAGTCGCCAACTTTTCCAGAGTTGAATTTGACCGCAGAGCAAATTTTTCGTGCTGGCACGGTCAGCTAAATTCGCCTATTCCACAATAAATAGTTAGATATTATTTATTTGAAAGTTCTTAACGTCATTCATAATTAGCAATTTTTCCCTATCCCCTATTCCTAAAGATTCATAAATGGAGTAATAATTGTTGGCATTGGCTGCAATTTTGTCTGATAAATCTTAACCAATCGCTCAATACCTTTGAAACGATAATCTCCCATTTCCTCAAAGTCTGAAGGCAGTGAAAGCATTTTATGAGTGGCTTCACTAATCACACATTCACTAGGAGGACAAACTGCTTCCATACGAGCAGCAAGATTAATCGTCGCGCCTAACGCTGTATAATCTACCCTTTGGGAACTACCGACATCTCCTACAACAGCCTTACCACTATTAATCGCAATACGTAATTGAAGGGGTTCGTGCCAAAAACCATTAGCATTAAGATGTTCGAGACGAGTGAGCATTCCCTTGGCTGCATTAACAGCGCGATCGGCGTGATCTGGTTGCGGTTCTGGAGCGCCAAAAAATGCCATAATACAATCGCCAATATACTTATCTAAAGTACCGCCCCAAGTAAACACTTCTTTTAGCATTTCTTCAAATAAATTATTTAATAATTGAGCGATCGCAGTTGGTGTTAACTGTTCAGAAATTGCTGTAAAACCAACCAAATCTGCAAACAAAATACTAATTTCGCTCTCCGTGGGAGCTAAACGACCACCCGGTAATCCACCTACAGAAATCAACTGCTGCACAACTGCTGGAGAATGATAACGTTCTAACCGGTGACGAATCATTTCTTCAGTTTTGAGTTTCTCTACCAGTAGCCAACGCTGGACGCTAGAAGCCACAATGTTTGCTAAAGCTGAAAAAAAGCTGAGTTCTTCTTCGCCTTCATTTGCCCAATGATAAGAAGAAAGATTGGCATCGGCATACAATACGCCCACAACTTTATTCTCATCCCATAAAGGCACTGCCATCGCGCTGCGAATGCCTTTAACTAAAATACTCTGTTCACTAGCAAACCGTTCGTCCTGCTGGGTATCGGCTGTTTGAATAACAACTTTTTCGTCAAACACCTTTTGACAGATACTACGACTGATCCAACTTCCATCAGAGGGGAGATGTTTTTGTTGGGAAATATTTCTAGTAGCAGCATTGACTAATTCTAATTGACCACAACCATTAACATCAATTAATAATGCCAAACGCTCGATACTATCAAGGTAACGAAAAACCACTTGCTGCACCTGAGAAAAAATCTCTTCTATAGACGCCGCCGCACAAAGATTTTTAGCTATGTCCACTAAGTCTTTGAGACGGGCAATGGTTTTGTCTTTATTATTGATGTTGCCATCTTTGCTATCGGCTGCGATCCATTGCTGTTGTAATTGTTCGACATTGTGAAGGATTGTTCTTTGTTCATTAATGTCCGAAGTTCCAGGATGCCCTGTAGGTTGGGAAACAGGGCTTGTGAGCAGCACTACCAGGCTAACATTGCCCAGCCAAACGATATCGCCGTGATGTAACTCTTGGGGAAAGTTAACAAGATATTTATTTACTTGCGTCCCGTTTTTGCTACCCATATCCTCAATAGTCCACACCCCGTCAGCCGTTTTAACCAAGCGGGCATGGTTGCGAGATACTCCAGCAAAAGGTAAGTACAGGTTACATTCCGGCAAACGGCCAATTGTGAATATATCTTGATCAACTGCGATCGTTGTCTCGGTATCTCCCTCTTGTAGGCGTAGCGTCAGTTCAGTCATGAGTGTGATCCATCGAAGCTAGAGGTGCAAGCAACTCTAAGGTAAGTTATACACTACAGGTTAACCTTCACCTTTTCTTTATGACACTGCTAACTGCATTCCGACAACTGCATGTGACAGATGTTACATTGAAAGAGGCAATTTTGTTGGAGATTCGGTTTAGAGTGGGTTTGAATCTCTTTGTCAAGTAGAGCCAGCAAATTTTCAATTTTGTTAATAATTCATACGTAGCACGGAAAAGTAAGAAAAAATTTTAGTTACTTACTCTCAACAATCATTGATATAGCAACGGACAGGAAGCTTAGGACAATAATAAAGTTACAATGCACGCTTGTTGAAAGTGTCTACCACCGACTTGTTATAACGGCTTTGTCCACTACTATATATTGAAACTAACTAACTTTACTGCTATCCATTACTAGTCATAGTAATAACACAATAACTTATGAATAGATTCCCGATTTCTGCTCAAACATTTAATCGACTGATTGTCATTATCAGCATTGTATCAGTACTATTAGCTACACTTTATCCATTTAATTTTTCCATCCCAGACAGTTTTTCCCTACCAGAATTTTTTGCTAATTTTAACAATGCTAGTAATTTTCAAGACCAGGTAAATAATTTTTTGCTGTTTATGCCGTTAGGGTTTGGCTTCACTAGACTCTTGCAGAAAAGAAGGATAAAAACAGGAGTGCAAGTTTTCATAGTTACTTTGGTGAGTGCTGGCTTATCGTTTACAGTTGAAGTATTGCAAATATTTCTACCTTCAAGAATGCCTACTCCATCAGATATTATAAACAATAGTATTGGTGGATTTCTTGGTTTTATTTGTTTTTATCTATGGAATAGTCAAAGCTTTAAACAAACTGTTGCACAGATAGAAAACAGTAAAGCTAGCCGTTCAATTAAACAGATAATAGTATTTTGTATTGGATATATATTTTTGACATTCTTGATTTCGCTGTTGTGGCAAAATACGATAAATTTGAGTAATTGGGATGCAAGTTATCCCCTACTGATTGGTAACGAGCAGACGAGAGATAGACCTTGGCAAGGATACATGTCTGAAGTTTATATTGCTGATCGAGCCATCTCAAAAAATGAAATAGCGCAAGGATTAGCTGATTCCAGTTACTTAAATAATCTTGGTAATTCACTAATAGCTAATTATCAATTTAAAGGAAAATGTTGCTATAAAGAACAGACTGGACAATTGCCAGAGCTATTGTGGCAAGGACAGCCTTCAGATGCACAGGAAGGTAAAGGTGTTTTTTTGAGTTCTAGTCACTGGCTACAAACAGCTACTCCTGTTAAAACTCTTAGCCAAAGAATTAGTAAAACATCTGAATTTACACTCAGCACTACCCTGGCTACTACCAACTTAGAGCAGTTTGGTCCCGCCCGCATTATTTCGATTTCCGGCACTTCTCTACGTCGCAATTTGACACTGGGACAGCAGGGAAATAACTTAGATTTTCGATTACGAACGCCGATAACTGGAGAGAATGGAGCAGACTTTACACTGAATATACCTAATATTTTTACAGATACTAACCCTCACCACATAATTATCACTTATTCCAAAGCAACCCTCCAAGTATATGTAGATAATTTACATAATTTGTACTCTTTGAATTTATTGGAATTAATGCCTAAAAATCAGAGGATTTTTTACTATGCACTAACTTTTATTCCTCTAGGGTTTGGCTTAACGATATTGACTCTTCTAGCAAAAAGAAGATTGATCCTTTCTAATTTCTTGATTTATGGGGGAATATTAATACCTTCTCTAATATTGGAAGGTATTTTAGTGAGTGAAAGCGGGAAAAACCTTAGTCTAAAAACCTTGTTACTCGGTATGTTATTTACAGGAGGAACTATGGTGATTTTAAGGGTGCGGGCTGCTCAATTAAAAATGAGAAGTTAACAATGTTTTATTTTCTGCCACCCTTATTTAATTAGGCGGTAATTCCAAACTCATTTCACCTAACAAACCCTTACGAAAATCTGTTAAAAGTTGCCTTGCAGCTCGCTCTATATCACCTTTGTAACGATGCTCCGCTAAGGCGTGCAAATAGGTATCTCCGGTGTCTGATGTCGAATCGAGTTGGTAACGGGACTCTAATGGTTTTTTTGGTAATAAATCTGCGGCTACAGCTTCCAAATAATTGAGTAAATCCACTAGAGCTGCTGCTACTAGCTGGTTATCGTAAGATGCTTCACCAATATCATCACAAATGGCTAATTTCAATGCTGCATCTTGGTCTTCTAATCTTAAAGGGATGACACCAGGAGCATCTAGCAATTCCAAATGTTCGGAAATTCGCACCCAGCGCAGTTGGCGCGTCACCCCAGGACGGGCTGCACTTTCTACTACTCGCCGTCCTAATAGGCGGTTAATCAAAGCTGATTTGCCGACATTGGGAAAACCAATCACCACAGCCCGCACTGGACGGGGTAACATCCCGCGATCGCTTCTTCTTTTATTGAGTTCTACTCCAGCAGCTTGCGCTGCCCGCGCTACTTCTGCTATACCTTTACCATGTTGAGCGTTGGTAAAATAAGGGACTTCCCCTTGACGTTTAAACCAATCTATCCAGAGCGATCGCATTTGCGGCGTTATCATATCTACTCGGTTAAGTATCAACACCCGTGTCTTACCCTCCACCCACTCACCTATTTGCGGATGATGAGTTGCTAAGGGAATCCGCGCGTCTCGTACCTCAAACACCACATCTACGCGTTTGAGCTGTTCTTTGAGCTTCCTTTCAGCTTTCGCAATGTGACCCGGATACCATTGAATCAGGTTTAATCTATAGTTTTGAGTTATAGCCATAGTCAATTACCAAATAAATTATTATCACTTATTAATTATCATTCACTGGGGCTTGATGTAAAATTATCCGATTGCCATCAGGATCATAGGCATAAATTTCTCTGCCGTGGGAAGCAATGCAAATGTCTCCTGGTGGGGGATAGCCCAAAGCTGTTAGGTGAGCGATCGCATCTTCTAAGTTACTCACCTCTATGCACAAACTTATCTTACTTTTGGCAATAGCTTCAAATTCCGATTCGTTTGTCTTCTTTGGTTTAAAAATACCTAAATGCATACTAACCAAATTAAACTCAGCATAGACATTCGGAATCAAAATAATTGGCTTTTGCTCCAGTAACTTAGTATAGAAATTCACTAAATTATCGCAATTAACCGATGCTATGGTGACAAATGCGTTAGTGTACTGGAAAACCATGTTTGCCTTTCGCCTTTTTAACTTTTAAGTTACATAGCATAGGCAGGCAAAATGTCAAGCTTATATAGCCCCTGAATTGTTCTGATTGAATTAACCTAACATTAAAAATCCGAATATTGTCACACATTGGTACGGGGAATGAGTCTAAAATATATTCCGTATTTTCATCCAATTGTTTCAGTATCATTCCTACTTGATGAAACAAGTCGTTGATTAACATTGATAAATTATGTAATCTCCGATTGAATCGTGACTTTTCTAACATTATTCGTGTCAGTTTATGGTCTTTCATATAGTCAGGGCGGCCGCATCATGTCAATAAGCAAAGTTTATTCTCAACAGAGGCAAAAATAATGTCATTAAGTCTTGCTTATTGCGAAAATTTTAGGCGTAGGCGTAGCCCGTCGTAGACATCGCTTTGGAGCTTAAAAAATAATCAAGCGCGAAAGGAAAGATTTTTTCGTTGGTTCTTAACCTTCGTTGTGATCAAGAATAATTTAGATGCGTTTGCCCTGAAGCCAGAACACTTTTATACTGATGGCGGTAAAGATTTTCGCTCAAACCATTTGCAACAGATAGGTGTGCAGTTGGGGTTTGTTTGTCATTTACGCGATCGCCCATCCGAAGGTGGTATTGTTGAGGGTCCATTTAAAACTCTAAACACAGAATTATTCTCAACTTTAGAAGGATATACAGGTTCAAACGTTCAAGAACGACCAGAGGAAGTGGAGAAAGAAGCTTGCTTAACATTGCAGCAGTTAGAGCAAATATTGGTTGCTTACATCGTTCATAACTATAATCATCGAATGGGTAAACCAACTTCTACTCCAACCTTACGTTGGGTGTTTCAATGTTTTATGTCTATTCATTTGGTTACGATCGCCCAAATTAAACAAATTGCCAATTTAACGCATGAAAGACAATGGATTCTCCAGTTTTTTGGTGCTCCTAAACACAACACTAATTTAGCAAATCAGGTTCTTCGCGCACAATTCTGTCGTAAAGGGGCTGGAAGCCGAACCACCCACTTGTATGTGACCCCACTTGAGTTTGTGTTAAACGGGCTGTTTCGTGTTTGATAATAGTAGGTCTACCCGCAGCTTCTGCTAGTAGTTGGGCTTGGCACGATCGCTCTAAGTTAATGTACCAATAGGCAGCTTCATCTACTGTATGTCCTACAGTTAAAATGCTATGGTTACGCAGGATTATAGCTTTATTTGACCCCAAGGCTTGCGCCAATCGCTGACCTTCAGAAATTTCTAAAACCACACCTGTAAAGTCATCAAATAGGGCATGGTCTTCATAAAAAGCACAGGAATCTTGAGTCAAGGGGTCAAGAAGCCGACCTAAACTAGACCAAGCTTTACCATAAAGTGAATGGGCATGAGCCGCCGCGATTACATCAGGTCGAGCTTCATGAATCTGAGAATGGATGGCGAAAGCAGCTCGATTCACTTCAGCATCACCCTTAACCACTTCACCTTCTCTGTTAACTAACAGCAGGTCAGAAACTCGGATATGACCGAAGTATGTTCCTAATGGATTCACCCAAAAATGGTCTGTAAATTCTGGATCACGAGCTGTAATATGGCCGGCGATTCCCTCGCTGAAACCAAATTTACCAAATAGGCGAAAGGCGGCAGCTAGGCGTTGTTTGCGGTGCAGGCGTTCGTCTTCAACTCGCTCGAATACGGGGGGTTGTGGTCTAGCGTAGGGCATGTTCTTTTTCTTCTTCTTCTTTGCAGGGAGCGTTAGAATATCCAGAGCGAAAGGATTTAACGCTATGAGATTCTGGGATGAACTGGTGACGCAAGATGCAACCAGTATCATTACCCAAAATATGAATAGATACAGATGCGCTCTGGGATGTAGTTTTGACAGCGTGGATATCACCATCTGGGGGTAACAGACGATAGATATCCCCTGATTGAAGCAATCGCACTTCAGTTATTTGTAATTGTGCATGTCCTTCAGCATCGCCGTTATCTATACGGCGATAGACTGTTTCTTCTTGATTGCCTTTGTATAAACCAATTAATCCCCAGGCCAAATGGTCGTGGACAGGAGTTGTTGAACCTGGGGGAATTACCAAACTAAAGATTGACAGGGAACGGTCTTTAGCGCGATAAAGTAGCCACTGACCAATACCACCGCCCATTTTGCTTTCGGGATTGGCTTGGGCAAACTTTTGGGGTAGCCATTCCTGTTGGGCAAGCAGTTCTTGAAAATAGGGTTCTAGTTTAGCGAGAGTTTGGGTGCGATCGTCAACAGTAATAGCGCTAATTTCACGCACTGTTGCTACAAAGGATCGTAGTTCCTGGCTCTCAATAAACCATTGGTCTTCTGGCAATGGTTCTAAGATGATGTGGTTTGTCATCTATATTCCTCCATTTGGGAGGCGACTAAGATTAATACCAATTTTTTTATCTTTGCTGACAATAGTACTAGTACCGCAAGGCAGAAGTCACGCATTCAAAAGTCAAAAGTAAAAAGTATTATGGAATCAGCTTTTTAAGGATTTTAAATGGTTGCTCTATTTCCGTCGTGGCGTACTAGTAGTTTTAATACCAGGATGAATTTTGAAGCCAAGTTGCTCAAGTTTAAGATGAGAAAGGGATTCCTTCAGAATTATAGTAAAGGGATATCGCTGAAATACGGTAGCTTTACCTTGTGACAATAGCAGCCTAGCACGGCTGATACGTACTGGATATAACGGTTGTTGGTTGGCATTAAGAATGAATACTTTACTCATATAATTGTGAATTATGGGACAAATAGTAGCAGCAACATCTATCCTTCTTAGTAGAATCTTTTGCTCTGTGTCGCGCCAGTTGCTACCCTGCCTTAATGCTAAGAGCATAGCAAGATCCCCGTAGGGGTACAAGTCAAGGAATTGCAAGGGCACACTGGCTTCTTTATGTCTGGAAAGGTTCGTTTTTTAATAAAAGAAGATAAGAATGAGAGTTTAGACGTAAACTCCTGCACTTTTATCTTTACCGCTCATTAGAGATTTCCTTGAATATTGTTTTGGAAAGTCTCTTAGCTTGTGATATCAATTTCTTTAAATACGGTAAATTGGTCGGATAACCGTTCAACTAACTACAAGCAAAAATTATCACATCCAAATTTAAAAAGCAAGTCGATTGTCATAGTTCTCGGTGGGAGCATCAAAAAAAGGGACGTTCTTCAGAATGTCCCCTTAGTAAAATTCACAAACTATCCATATTAGAGATACTGGAAAGCCACTATAGTTCTTTCAAAAAATCAATTATCGCTTGTTGATCAGAAGGTTTTAGAGAACGGTAACGACCGATAACTTCACGTGCTTCACTCCGATGAGTTTTTGAAATAGCACTGCTATAAGGTGGACAAATGACATCTTCAGGTGATGAGCCATAGTTGATAACATTGCCAATTTTATTGAAGACTTTGCCACCCGGAGGAACAGGGCATCCTCCACCCGGCAGCTTAGAGGTCTTATAGTCATCGGGTGCAGGTAAGTCATGTAGCTCAATTGCTGCACGAAGTGCATCATCTACCGAACGAATAACCAACGGTGCATTGGTCACTTCGCTATTGGTAAACACAGTACCCGCAGGTGTTGTATCACGGGTGAGGGTACTCAAGTAGACGCTACCATCATGCAAGAATGGAGGGCCAACTTTACCAATTCCCATCAGAGGCGGTGTACGGAACTCTTCACCCTTAGCGGTTGCTTTCTGGTTTGAGAAGATATCATCAGTGAGGTTGCGGGGTAGATCATAGGTCTTAAAGTTCAATTGGTTACTACCGACAACCGTGGATCGGCTCACAAGGATTGGATCACGCGGAGTTGGTGCAAACCTTTCAGCATCAATGATGGGGCCTTTATGCAGAAGCAGATCCGAGAAAATTGGTGCCCAACGGTAACTGAGAATGTTTACAACGGATGCTGCATCAGCACCTAAGGATGGATCGCCAAAAGCAGGCGACCGACCAGTTCTTTGAACCGGAGTATGGCAACTTACACAACTGACCATGTGATCGCTCTGGTTAATGGCATTGGGATTACGACCATCGCCTCCGCTAGGCATACGACCGGGGATCATCCGGTTGGCAAAGGCAGTGAGATCAATGCCAAAAAGCTGCGCTCCCCGTTGAACGCTGGCTGCACGATTATAGCCAGAACGAGGTTGAGAGGGATTTTTGGAATTTAGCACGGCCAAGAGATTGGGGCCAAATTCAGGGGGAGCCGTTAGGCGTAAGAAATTGCGCTCACTGAATGGGGTGCTGAGGGGAAACTCAGGGTCGGTTACTAGATTTTTTTGGCAGTTCTTATTGTAGGGAGCAATTTTGGGATCAGCAATTTTGATCTCATTATTGTTAGCTAAGGTAGTAATGCCAAGCTCACCTTGCAAGCCCCCAATGATAAACTGTAGTATCTCTGCGCCATTGGCACGTAAGCCAAAACGCCCTACCCCAGAGATTAGAGCGTTGGGTTGGTCAGGTGGCGCATTGGCAGGAATCACATTAACCTTACCTGTGACACAATCACCCTTGCACTTGAATACAGCAGTTTTCAAAGACGATTTGCCGCCTATAGTGTCAGAGGGATCAGGAGCGTCGGTAATGTCCTGGTTTGGAATAGCCTCCATTAGTCCACGACCGATATAGGGGGGGCCAGCGCGTTCACCGACACCACGGCGAAATCCACTTGAACTCAGACCCGTAGTTGGATCAATCCTGCCGAGGTTTCGATCTTGGGCGATGCTTGGGATTGCATCTGGTTTGCAATCTATACTGCTATCGAAAGCTTTAAGTTCAGCGATCGGAGGACGTGTATGCTGCACAAAACCACCAAAATTCTGTGCGTTACCTGTGATGGGATTTTTAGTGCCATCCAGAGGATCGTAAGATTTCGTAGGATCGACTGCTTCAGCCGATGGTGAAAAGTCCCCGAAAATCGTAAAGGCTGCGGTTCGCCCGGTATTATTGATTGCATCTAAAGCTGGGTCGGACTTATTGACGATATTCAAATTAGCATAACCGTCTGGATTGACTGGATCTAAGCGAACACCAGCTGGTCTACCACCTTTGTTGGTGTCACCCGACGTATAACTGAAGTTGGTGGGGGTTGACCGTCCAGCTCGAGTGACGTTAGAGATACCCGTGACCAGCCCCAGCCCCGGAACTGACTCAAGGTTATTCAAGTGACAGCCTGCGCATCGAGTTTGGTTAGCCATCGAACCTGCACCTTCTCTAACAGTTTCTGGGGCAGTAAAAAACCACGCCCCTTCCACCAGTTTCTGGCGAGCTGATTGCGGAACAGAAGGATAGAGCAATCGATCTAACTGAGCCGTTGTCCTCAGGGGAGAAAGTCCCACGTCGCCATAGGTATCGCGGCGGAGACGCTCTGCTGGACGAAGGGGTTTATTGGGAGGCGCAACCACGAAGCCCGATTTAACTTCGGCTTCTCGCTGTGCAAGTAACGTGGCATTGTTGGGAATGTTGGTACGAAATTGACCAAAAACTTTGTGTGGGAAAACAAAAGAAATGAACACTGAAAGGCTAAGGGATAAACCCACTATCAACAAGACACTCAGAAGTTTAAGTCTTCGCATTACGTTTTTCAGCCTTATTCAAGATTGAGTAAGACACGCTGAAAATCACAAATCTCATATTTGGATTTTTAGCCTGTCTCGCTATTAAGCATGAAAACTGATTAAGCTATTGATACCAATGCTCAAACCTTAATTTTGCAAAACCTAAGGGGAATTACATACAATTTACAACAATACTAAAGTCAACCTATTTAGTCTAAATATTTCTACATAAGATTAGCGCAGCGATACGAAGTCTAATTCTGGGCCTCTACAGGTATAAAATCAGTACCAAAAATCCTTAACTGAACCTTATTTTTATATACTACATACTACAGCAGTACCCTACATGTTTTTTGATCTAGGTAATGCACAGATGCAAGCGCCATCCCATCCAGCAACAGATGACGTAATAGTTATATACAAGTGAAGGAAAAACATGAAATATAATGCTTGTAATTAGCAATTAACTATACTAAACAAAAAGATTAAATGGTTTAACAATGTAGATAATTTTGCTATTTATAATTATTTAAAAAATGAAGAAATAGCGTACAAATTTTTTATTGACTTAAAAACTTACTAAAAAAATGTTAATTTTTCTAAACTTAAAAAAGAAGTATAAATTCAAAAAGTAAAGCAAAAATCAAGTCATTTGTAGCCTTGTAGAGTTTAATTTAATTACTAATTGGTTGACTTTTTGGAAATATATTTGTAAATTTAACAAACAAACAGAAATGTACATTCATATAAAGAATCCTATGCAAATGATAAAAAATTATTTGTAAAAAGCTGAGACGACCTATTTACCTTAATACATAAGATGATGTGTTTGTCCAGTACATAAATTTTAGTAATTCAAACTTTTTCAAATCTACTGATTGCTAGAACCATTCAGGCCAATTTCGCAATACACCAATAAAGAAATAAAAGTGATAAAAATAACTAGACGAGAAGCCCTGAAGCTAGGAGCGCTTACAGGTGGTTCTTTGCTGATTCCTATAGGCTTGCTATCTCGTGGACAAGCAGCTACTGCTGGTAGTCCTCAGCCTACTCGTTTTAGTGTTAAACTTCCCATACCGCCAGTACTTAAACCAGTGCGGAGTAATGCGACCACAGATTACTACCAGATCACGATGAAAAAAGCTCTGGTCAATATTTTGCCTGGGCTAACAACGCAGATATGGGCGTATAACGGTATTGCTCCTGGCCCTACAATTAAGCAACGTCAAGGGCGACAATCAATTATTCGCTTTATCAATAATAGTGTCGATACACCAACATCAGTTCACTTGCATGGGATGGCATCTTTACCGCAGTACGATGGCTATGCTGAAGATTTGACACGACCGGGTTTCTACAAAGATTACGTCTATCCGAACAAACGCGCGGCTACGTTATGGTATCACGACCACGCTATTCATAATACTGCGCGTAATATTTATATGGGTTTGGCAGGTATGTACATTGTTCAAGATGACTTTGAGCTTGGACTACCCTTACCCAAAGGTAAATACGACGTACCACTATTTATTCAAGATAAGCAGTTTACTAATACTGGCAGGTTAGTCTTTAATACCCAAGGTGAAATTAGTCAATATGGTGATGTTATTTTGGTCAATGGTGCGCCTTGGCCGCGTATGGAGGTAGATACCTGTAAATACCGTTTCCGGATCTTGAATGGTTCGATTTCGCGCTCTTATAATCTTGCCCTGAGCAATGGCGATGATTTTATTATGATTGGCACTGATGCCGGATTAATGAGCGCATCGGTTAAAGCCAAAAATTTCCGGTTGGCGCCAGCAGAACGTTACGAATTCATTATTGACTTTTCTAAATACCCAATCGGCTCTCAGGTAGTGCTGCGAAATCTCGGACTTCCTAACAACACGAATTACGACGGTACGAATCAAATTATGCGCTTTGATGTTGTGCGCCGTGAACCAGATAATAGCTCTATTCCCTCCAGGTTACGTACAATCCAGCCTATCCCCGAATCTTCAGCAGTGCGAACCAGAGAATTTAAGTATGAGCGTTCTAATAATCTGTGGGTGATCAATGGCAAAGCCTGGAATAACACCCGAATTGATGCTAATCCTCGATTAGGCGATGTTGAAATCTGGAAATTGTCTAACCCATCAGGTCGTGCGTTTCATCCTATTCACCTTCACCTAATTGATTGCCAAATGCTTGACCGTAATGGTAGACCACCTCTTCCTTACGAGCGTGGGTTGAAAGATGTCTTTTATGTTGGGGAAAATGAAACCATACGAGTAATTGGTAAGTTTGGCCCTAATACAGGTAAATATATGTCACACTGCCACAATGCGGTTCACGAAGACCACGATATGATGAATCAGTTTGAAGTGGGACAGGGCGGACGCTCACCTTTTGCAGTTGCAGCAAAGCCACTTCCAGCTCCACCTTTATAGGCATTAACGTTTAGAGATAAGGCAGGGGGCAGGGGGCAGGGGAAGCAGGGGGAGCTGGGGAGGCAAAAAAAATTGTATCAATTCTTTCGTGAAATGGTATGAGTACTTGCAACAAGTCTTTCCCCTTGTCCCCAAGTCCTCTTCGTTGAGCGTCAAAAGGGTGTAATTGCTTGTAAATGAAAGGTTTTTTCTAATTGCGGATGCTCGAAGCGAAGTTCTTTAGCGTGGAGATGTAAGCGACTGGTAACTGCACAGCATCCATAAAGGCGATCGCCTAAAATAGTTACCCCAAGTCCTCGTGCATCAGCTGCATGAACCCTCAATTGATGAGTGCGCCCTGTGAGCGGCGTAAATTCTACACGGGTGTAATCTTGTTCTCTGGCAATTACCTGGAAGTGTGTCAAGCTGGGTTTACCGTGCTGCCAATCGACTTTTTGATAAGGACGATTTTCAGGATCTCCCCACAGTGGCAGGTCAATTTTACCTTGCTCAACTATCATAATACCGGAAAGTATCGCTTCATAAACCTTGTGAACCTGGCGTTGCTGAAACTGCTGGCTAATTTGCCGATGGGTTTGACGATCGCGTGCTAACAACAAAATCCCAGATGTTTCCTGATCTAGGCGATGCACAGATGCAAGCGCCATCCCGTCCGGTAACAGATGACGTAAGCGACTCAAGACACTATCTTGGCGATCGCTATAACGACCAGGCACTGAAAGTAATCCAGCAGGTTTGTTTACAGCAATCAGCCATTTGTCTTCATAAATAATTGCCATTTCTCCCTTCATTGGGGAGAATTCATTGGACTCAAACACATTAGGTCTAGGTAAATGTGTTAATGTATTTAGTGATATTGGGCTTGTTATCTGAAAATATCTATTCGGCATTGAAATAGGTCTTAAACCGGAGAGCAAAAACCCCATCAATGGCTGGCATCGCTTTGCACATGCTCCATAAAATTTTCCCTGGATTTTATCTTGATTTACTGAAGACGCACCCCACCAAAATTCTGCCATTGCCAGGGGTTTGAGATTATGTGTTGCCGCATAATGGAGCAACTTCGGGGCACAACAGTCTCCTGTGCCAGTGGGCGAACCTCCTGGCATCAATTGCTGTAATGATAGCGATCGCCCAGAAAAGTTAGTCAGGCTGTAGGTAGCCTGCATCTGAGCTTGTAATTGACGAGATAGTGCTTTACGCTGTTGTTTCAGTTCGCTAATTCGCGCATCGGCTGCTGCAATTAACTCCTGGAGAGGCTGTAATACAGCGTTTTGCTGGCGTTTAAGTTGTCGTCGCTCAATTCCTTGCTGACGACTCTCTTCGTCGAGTTGTTCAAGGGCAATTGTGAGTGCTTCTTCTGTAAGTGTATTGCAGATTTGCTGACGTTTCTGTTGTCGTTGATGTTTGCTATGGCGATGGCGATCGCTCATTGCTTGCAATTGTTGCTCAAATTCATCAGACAGGGTTTCATACTGCTGGCGTTCGGTTAGTTGCTTTAAGGTAAAGAGTTCTTGCTTAATCGCGTCCAACTGTGCCAAAGTGCGGGCTTCTTCCAAAGCAACTTCGTCTCGTCCTGGAATTGGTGGAACCCAGCCCTCAACTACACTGCAACCATTCAAAAGACCGGAGAAGGCTTTGAGTACCCTTTGTTCCCCAGTAGCCAGTTCAACTAATAGTATTCCATACATCTTGCCTTCACGAGAATAACAGTCATTTTTGGCAAGTTGTTGCATGAGTCCGTGAGCGATCGCTTCAGATATTGAGGTGCGGGGTAATTTTAGGCAATCGCCACTATGGAGACAACGCCCCTCGTACCAATAACTAGCAGATGAGCCACTTATCGCAAAATCGCAGTCGATGAAATCTGAAAGTGCGTGCAGAACTACCATACAAAGTATGATTGCAAATCTAGTTGATCCTGATGTATGAAATTATTACTTTTGCTAAATACCAATTCTGTATGAAGATGCGCCGATAGTACAAGAAATAAGAGAACATACACGCATTCGCAAAACGTCTGTCTGCGACACGCTGTTCGCGTTCGTAGAGAAGCAGTTTGCCGCAGATTACCGCCAATAAACAAGAAATTAAAAGATTTGGCGCAGCTTCATAAAGAAAAGGATAACCAGATAATAAGGGTGCGATCGCCTAGATTGGGCGGGTACGCAACCAAAGATTCAACGTTTAGAATTTAGGGAGCAGGAATCGATGAATCGCTCTGTGGTGGATTGGCTTGTTCTGGTGGAAGCGGTTGTGTAGAAGAATTATCTTCTATGGATATAGATTCTGGCTCTTTTATCATACCATGCTGCTCTTGCCCTCTAAGCCCAAGATATGTTGCGGCACTGATTCCTTGTAGTGTAAGAAGTGTGTCATCAAATTCCGGCATTGCCAGATTTTTAACGACTTCCCAAACAAAGAATAGTCCGAGCGCAAGTGTCCAAATAAATGTTTGGAACCGATGAAAATTGACTCCATTAATGTCCGATAATATATCATAGAAAAAACCTTCAGAAACGCGTTGACTACCTTTTTTATTCTTTTCATTCCCCTGCCCATCAATTAACGAAGTACCAACAGTAGTTACAGAATTGATTCCCAATAATATTAGTGATTGTTGAGTCAAAATATTCGTATAGTCTCCTGTTATGCCGTAGATAATCAGGTAAGCACCAAAAATTAGAAATGTCCAAAAAGCAAGTTGAGATATAGATAGACTAAATGGGTTTCTATTCAATTTTTTCCTGCCAAGAAAAAATTGAGCAATTCGGCTTTGACGATATTCATTTTTAAGAGCAACCTTTTTAAGATCAACCTTTTCTGTGGTCAACCGTTCCTGTCCACCAATCACCTCTATTTCAGAGTAAACCCCTTCTATTCCAGAGCTACGAAGAGTGTTTCGGCAATATCTAATGAACAGTAATACAACAACCACAAGTAGAAATAGACACAGCCAAAATCGCCACGAAAACAGAACTATTGTTAATTGAGGAGGTGGAAAGCGATCGCTCACCGGAATTGCAATTTTTTTGGGACAGCCTACTCCCGCTATCGCGTTAATACTGTATCTGCTTCCTCTACCAAGAAGCCCATTCCATGCAGCTTCAGACGAGTCGGTGCGTTCAAGTCGAAAGGCTAACCAATCATCCTCAAGAACTGTCTTTTGATCTTTACCCACAACCTTAACGATGACTGGTTCTCCGTGGACATCCTCTAGTTCATAGCCATCTAGATACAACACTAATTGTCGAGGATCAAATGAATTGGTGGCATTAGCCGTTGCTTTTCTGGTCGCTGCTGATAATCCTTCAACTTTTATCCTAATGCGATCGCCCATCTTAACTTGGTTATGACCATTGTCGGCAATGACTTGTTGAGTTTTCAGTCCAGCAGGGACTGAACATAGCTGAGGCGCAAAATTTACAGCAGGGCCATCTGAACTATCTTGAGCAATTACTGCAAAGTTGATAGTAACAATCAACAGAAAAACCAACAGAAAAATAGCAGTCAATCTTTTAGCATTTCTATACATCGCTCGGTATTCCACCAACAGTGATTACTATGTCGGTAGTGTAACCATACTTGAGTCACTCAGGGTAACTGAAAGTTTAAAAGTTTAGGTTTCAAAATCCTTTGTTTGGTGTCGCCAGCTATACGCCGAACTGTGGTTTCTCATTTTTGCGATCGCATCAGGGTAAAAGCAGGAATTAGAGATTGCGATCGCTGGAATAGCAATTTTGACTCGTTTAAATTCTTTAGAGTGAGGCTTTAGACCCAATTTTTCGGTAATTTAGCCCATTTTGTGCCTATTTCTCTTGCCATTCTTGCTGACAATAACGCAATCAAGCCAAAAAGTGACTAATCATTCAGATTTTCATTGGCTACGAACCCACAATCATAAGCAGGGGTTGCTACTGCATTCCCTGTTGATTCCAGCTTTGACTCTGAAGAATTGGCTGGTATCGACTTTGTTTTGCTCTTCATTTTAAAGTTTGATGGTTGTAGATGAACATAGGAATAATCCAGCCTTACAGTAACGGGTTTTTAGAAATTGTACCAGAGAGCGATTATTGGCAAATTGCAGCTATACATATCAATGGCCAAGCCTATTGCCCTACTCCTCGGCTTTATCGTTCAGAAAAAGTGGCATTAGCAAAAGCTACACTAATTTATGATTGGCTAGCTGACCACGAAGAAGAAATTAGTGATGGGGGTTGCTATTGCTCTGAATTGAAACTCATCCTATGGCAGCAATCGAAAGTATCTTAATTGCCTTTGTATTGATAGCTGTTTAGAGTAAGTCCCTGCCCCAAGTGTGGGGATTTTCTTTGTAGGTGCCTATGATATGCTGATTTAGCCATTCATGCTCTCCAATGGGTCTATTCGCCCAATGCCTAACTCAAGTAATTTGCTTTTTACCCCGTTGCGGTCAACGCAGTAATAGTATGTTTTATCTTGAATGTTTGCTAAGTAATATCCTGATTTACCCCCATTAATTCGGAATAATTCAATTACTATTTGCCCTTCAGTGATGCCGTAGAGTGTTTTGATGTCTTCGTGATTTGTTGTACTGAAAGTTACGAAGACTTCAAGATTTTTAATGAACCAACGCCCGTTCCTACATTCAAATATGCGAAAATAGCTTGGGTAAATAATTGTGTCATCCATAGGTATATTTTGGTATAATAGTTTCAATCCCTAATAGGGATTTTAGGTAATTGCAATGGTACTTCAACTAATGGTCAACCAATGAAAGTTGTGTTTCAATCCCTAATAGGGATTTTAGATAATTGCAAGTTGTGCTTTTGTTGAATAGATGTATTTGAGTCTAGTTTCAATCCCTAATAGGGATTTTAGATAATTGCAACTGGCTCTAAAGACTCAACAATTTTGATAGTATTGTTTCAATCCCTAATAGGGATTTTAGATAATTGCAATGCAGGCTTCTGAAAGTCTTGCTCTATTTGGTTTTCAAGGTTCGGTTGCGCGAATGCAAAAATCATAACACGACCTGACTTTTCCCGTTAAGTCATGAAACAACGAAGCAGCAGGAGTTTCAGACTATAGTATATTCTCAATAACTTAATATTAGTGACAATAAATCACGAGAGAATAGGGCTTTGAGCTAGGGGTATAGTAAGCGATCGCTCAATCAAGGAGATAACGGGAAAAGTCAGTAACACGACGAGTTGTAATTTGGCTAGAAACAAATGGCTGAAAACTAGTCCCCATAAGGTGCGCGGATGGTTTAGAAATTCTAACGCTCTCAAGTTCTTGCATATAGAGCAATTCAGCCATTTTTTGAGTCACTCCTTCCCGAACACCTACCCATCCGCGCATTCAGCGAACAAACTAATCTGATGGGAAAGCTGCTTACTTAACTAAATATCCTATTTAATTAGGTTAGCTGACTTCAGGGCGATGCCTGGGTTAGGCTACACTTACGCAATACCAGTACCCTCATAACCAACCTTACTTGCCAACGTCTTCAAAGTCTGTTATTGCACAAGCAAACTCTCTAAAAGCTGTTTTAATCAAAACCTCTTTTGTCCCCCTTTCCAGCGAAGAATTGCGTATGAGGTCTGTTAATTCTATGAACAGCAGAGAAAACATAAAACGATCTTGGCGGTCAACTTGTTTCAAGCACGACGATATAAACTGATAAAGCTCTGTTTTTCTAGGTTTAGTTTGTTCTTCCCATATTTGCAAACCAAGCCGAAAAGTTTTCAAACGGATTTCATTACTGTTGAAGGACGCGTCTTTGTAGCGGACTGATACGCGTTGGGGTATTTCCATGAGTTTTAGCTATACATATTCAATGTAAAGTAATTATTCACTTATATTTTGGCTAAACCGGAAAAATATAATATTTTGCACCAATTCCAATAACTACCATAGGTTAGAGACTTCCAACTAAAACAATATCCTATCGCGGTGTAGGCAGGGGGAGAATGAAAAATATTATCTGAGTAAATGGATAATTTTTTTTTGGAAGTCCCTTAGAAACGAATTATTTGCGTGGACTGAGCAGTTAAGGGTAGCACGGGTGTGCTACCCTGCTAGCATCAATTTAGAGGATACCCCAGAAATGGAGTAAGCCTTGACCAGAAAAAGCTTCAATCAAAATCGCAGATAAAAAACCAATCATCGCAAGACGACCGTTCCAGTTTTCACTCTGAGGAGTGAAGCCAAAACGCACAGCATTAGGATCTTCTGAAACAATAGGGGCAGGATTCTTAAAACCTGTCATCAGTAAAACTCCAAAGTTCAAGTGTTGTAGCAGTTGTGACTGTCTGTAAAGTAATGTAACAGATGTTTAAAAAAATGCGACATTCAGAACAAAGAAAATCTGCTCAACATTTTTTCATTGCAGAACCTTAAAAACCGCATAATTTTGTTGAGATGCATTGAGTTTTTGAGCTAATTGGAAGCTGTTGAGCGCAAATTGTCCTGCAATTGCGAATTATCTTGGTCAGCGAAGGTTTTGAACTCGATCGCATCATGGCTACAAAAGAGGCGCACTTCACTACTGTGGTCGAGCGATAACGCCCGTAACTTATCTTGATTAGAAAGTCGAGCCTTGCGGTCTACCTCCATGAACGATTGGTAGGCACGTAGACCAGGTGTGCAAACTCGTTTAGGAGAGCCGATTTCGTGTCGGTAAAAGTAAGCATCGCCTGCATGTAAGAGCCAACCTTCGGATGTCTCAATAGCGATACCTGCATGACCCCGTGTATGACCAACGAGCGGTATTAGGAGAATTTCGGGCGGTAGTCCTTCGAGGTTACGTACTGCCTCAAAGCCGAACCAAGGTTCACCACCAGGCGAATAATACTTCCAATTTTTTACTTCGTCCCACTGGCCAGGGCGGTAACGTCGAGATGAGACAAAGCCTTGCCGTTCTTTGGCTGCTTCAATCTCACTGAGCATTACATGCACAGTTGCTTCGGGAAAATCTTCCAACCCGCCTGCATGGTCAAAATCGAGATGAGTAAGCACTATATGGCGGACATCGCGGGGGTTCAAGCCGAGCTGCTCAATAGCTGCAACCGCCGTGTATTTTTCTTCAAACTTGATACGATTCAAATTCATGAAGAAGGGGCTAAGTCTTGATAATGGCGCTTTGACATCGCGCTGACCAAAGCCTGTATCTATGAGAACGAGTCCCTGATTTGTCTCAATAAGCAGACAGTGACAGACGAGACAGGCTGTTAGCCCACGACTAAAACCGTCGAAGAGTGCCCCACCAATCGGGCACATACAACCGCAATTAAGATGATGAATACGCATAAATTATTCTATCGAGCATCAATCTCTTTTAAAGATGAAACAATATGGATAATCACCATACTTAGGAGTGAATAAATTTATGTTTTCACAGGATTTAATTGCTGAGTTACTTTTGCAGTCTGTGTCTAAAGTCTAGTGAAATCGATTTGTGAGTTTGACTTGTTTAGGTTGTAATTGCGAGAATGAGTCTGACTCGCTACGATCGCATTAGAAATTTATCGCATCTGAGTATGGCAAACCAGGACGCTCCACTCACAGGAGAAGCGCTAATTAAGGAAGTCTGTCGGCGGATTCGGGTAGCCCGCAGCTATTGGGATGCTCACAATAACGCTGCCTGTCGGGGTGAGCGCGATCGCGCAATCTTCCTTTACAATACACTGAGCAAAGAACAAAAAGAGCAGATTCCGCAGGTGTTGCGGGTATGGCTGCGCTATCGCAGTGAGAAGTATTTTGGCGCACACCGAACACCGCCCAAATCGGCACGAAAATCAAAATAGTATTAAGTATGATATCGTTACCTGAAACCCTTGTAGAGACCTTGCAATGCAACGTCAAAACAATTCATTTTCATCAGATGTCTAATGCAGTTAGTTAATTTGCCAAATATGGATAGTGCCATCCTCATTGCTACTAGCGAGGGTTTTACCATCTGGGCTAAGAGCAAGCCCTAAAACGGAACTGGAACCATCCTGAAAAGTGTGCAAGAGTTTCAAAGTCTCTAAACTCCACAGTTTAATACTGCCATCAAAATTACCGCAGATTAGAATTTTTCCATCGGGGCTGATGGTAAGAGATTCAACTGAACTAAAATTGTCAGGAAACTCATGCAGCAATTTTCCAGTTTGAAGATTCCATAACTTCAGGGTGCTAATTGCACGATTTCGAGAAACAAGTTGACCAAAACTCCCAGTGACTAGCTTTTTGCTATCTGGAGTAATGGCAATAGCATCAATTCCGGTTTTGTGTCCTTTGAGAATATGGCGTGTTTTTTTAGTTTGCAGATTAATGAGCCTAATTGTATTGTCATCGCCGCCACCCCCAGCACTTACAAGGGTTTGCATATCAGGGCTAATTGCAACCTTACTTACAAAGCCTGAGTGTGCAGCAATAGTATCAAGCAGCTTAAGCGTGTGTAAATCCCAAAGTTTGATTGTGCGATCGTCACTGCCACTAGCAATCAATCTACCATCTGAACTAATAGCAACGGTTTCTACTGGCTGGGTATGTTCACTTCCGATGTTAAGCATTAATTGAGTGCGTAAATCCCAAACCTTCATTGTTGGGGTAGTTATCCCACCACTTACAATCAGCTTGCCATCTGGACTAATAGCAATTGATGTAACACCATCTGAGTGAGCGTCTAAACTACGCAGTAATTTTCCAGTACGTATATTCCAGGTTTTAATTGTATCATCTCTACCTCCACTAATCAGGGTTTGCCCATCGGGGCTAATGACAATTGCTGGAACACCAAAAATCGCTTTTTTATGTCCAGTCAGTGTATGAACAAGTTGAATATGTATTTGAGGCTGGGTAATTGTACTCTTAACAATGGGGGGATTTGAACCGGAAGAATGTACATCAATGACAATCACAGTCATGTTTACTGCGTAGTTTACCGCCGCAGGCATCGCTAAGGCTGTAATAGCTAGTTTGGACTTGAGAAAATTTAATAATTTCATGGCGGTCAGGAACGCAATTATATAATAGGGTTCCCATTTGATGGGATGCGATGCCTACGGCGGGCAGATACGCCATCGCACCCTCACCACATTCGATAGATGGCAGTATAGTAAACTCTGCCAGTTGAATTGATAACTTTTAGCAAAGTTCGTTAAGCACGTCAAATTTAGGTCGGTTGCTACACACACCAGTCTGATTGTGATTAGTCATAATGTAGTGTAGTAGTGCAATATATTGCGCTGTTACAAAAGCTAAATACAGAGGTAAACTATGTTTCCTTTTTGGGGTAATGCCTGTTATGGAAGCGAACCCATTTCGCGCAAAGCTGGCTTAGAGCGGAAATTAAAATTCTTGATTTGGATGCGAGATGATTTAGAATCCAGACTGGCTGGCATTAATGCTTCTATTGAGACAATTCGCCAGCAAATAGAACGCTCAGACTCAGCTGCTTAGGACTTAGTTATTGCAGAGTTTATACCTAATCCAGTTGTAACTTTTTAGTGACTGGGCGCTGTAGATGGGCTGCATCAGTGTTGTAAGTCTTTGTGCAGCGCTCTGTCACTAGCTAGCGCATAAGAGAGAAATCTTGAAAAACGAAGTCCAGTTTTTTATACTTGTGTCTGGCAGAACTAGCTCTGAATAAATAATTTAAGACAGAGATAGAGTAAGCATTTATGAATATCTTGAAGTTAGAGCCGTAATCGTCACTTAACGCGCCAGAACTTATACAAATGAAAAATATTATCTCGATTGGTTGGAATAGCTGGTTAAAAAGGCACAAGGAATCTATTTTACTATTTGACTCAATTGCTGCCGCTAGTGAAATTGCCTTTATGCTTAACGGTCAGTGGGATGGCTGCAATGGTGTGATAATAGATAAATGTGATGAGGTAGCTGTTAACACTGCTACCAAACTATTAGAAGCTGCATGGTGTTATCAAGGCGCATCCAAAGCTGTTTTAGACAGAATAGCAACTGATGAAATTTTACGCCGTTATGCAATGGGAGAAAAATTTTTTATTAATGCTAATTTGAGGTGTGCAGTACTTCCATCAGCGAAATTGAGCGAAATTAATCTAAGTTATGCAAAGTTGAGTTGGGCAGACCTCAGTCAAGCCAATCTAAGTAAAGCTGATTTAACAGCAGCAGACCTAAGTGAAGCTAATTTAAGTGGAGCCGACTTGAGTAAGGCATATTTAATGAGGGCAAACCTAAAGGGGGCAGACCTTCAATTAGCAGATATGAGGGGGGCTAATTTAAGTAGTGCTAACTTAAGTGAAGTTAACCTTACTAATGCAGATTTAACAGGAGCTAATTTATCGTTAGCTGACCTCAGAGGGGCAAATTTTAACTTCTGCAATTTGAGTGGGGCTAACCTCACAGGTGCTAAGTTAATTGAAAGTGACTTAGCTTTTGCTAGACAGTAACTAACGATAATAATGATTCATATTCAAATTCAGCAACGTTGAAATTTTACTTAGTTTGAAATATATTTTGTACCATTTTTTTGTCTGCATTCGCTGCTGCCCTATCCAACTCAGCAATCTCGCTGGCGTTTAATTGCCAACCCAATGCACCAATATTCTCCCTAGCCTGTTCCACGCTCTTTGCTCCAGGAATAGGGATGGTTCCTTTACAGATGCACCAATTAATTGCTACCTGAGACATAGTTTTGTTTCTGGAGTGTGCCACCTCTTGTAAACATGCCAAAAGCGATCGCATTCCTGGTAATATCTGCCTAAATAGCAGACCTCGGATGCCTTTGGGCAAAGGGCCTTGCTCAGAGTATTTCCCAGTCAATAGCCCCAAAGCCAGAGGGCTGTAAGCAATAAGTTTAATTCCCAACTCATCACAAAGGTCTTTGAGCTTTAGTTGGGTGACAGGATATGTAGACAACAAAGAGTATTGAACTTGCAAAGTACTAATAGGAACGCCTCGTTCAGCAAACTTTTTCTGCACTTGCTTAAGCCGTTTAGGCCCATAATTGGATAGTCCCACTCCCTTAACTAGTCTTTGCTCATACAAATCGGCAAGTCCATCTAACAGTCCTCCCTCTTGCCAAGGAGCATAATTCGCTGTAGACCAATGCATTTGTACCAAATCTACGTTTCTTCCCAAACGTTGGGCAGATGACTTGCAAGCCTCTACCATTGATTTACGTGTCCATCTCCACGGGTAAGCAGCAATCTTAGTCGCAATACAAATATTTTCTTTGCCTAAACCTACATATTCTTGGCTGAATCGTCCCAGAAGTAGCTCACTGCGACCATTTAATCTGCCAGTTCCGTAAGAATCACCTGTATCAAATAAAGTCACACCGTTGCTTACACAAAGGTTAAACACCGCTTGTAATTGGTGATCCATACTTTCGTGATATCCCCAAAGCAGTTGGTTGCCCCAGGCCCAAGTCCCGCAGCCCATACTTGGGAGTGTAAGTTTTTGGAGAGTCTGCATCTTTGCTCTCTGTAGATTGCCTTATTAATTATCAGGCATATAGTCAGTAGACCGAAAAACTTTGCGATGCAAACTCTACAAGAGGCTGACGCTCGTGACGCTCGATAGCGTAGCGTAAAGCCTGCGGCATGGCTTCGCTTAGAGCGACGTAGGAGCGTCTGACTCGCTAACGCTGCGCTATCGCCCTTGGCGTCTCCCCAGAAGACTCGCTACCACTTCGCTAATGTCAACGGCGGACGTAGCTTCTCTACAAATCTGATTGTTGTCTAAAAAACCGTATTATTTGAGACATTTACCTAAAAACAGTTAAAAAATTGGGATTTTGAATTGATATTTTTTTGATGATATCAAAATTAAAACCCAGCATTTATTGCTGGGTTTTATATCTTAAAACGAGAAGGATATTGTTGTTTTTTAAAACAGCGTGAATAGATTATTTTAAACTAACTTTGATTTCCGTTTCATAAATGAACCAACACTCACAACGCCGAACGCTAATAAGCCCAATATTGTAGTAGGTTCAGGGACACTAGCTAGCCTATAACTATGGTTATCAGTTTCAAATGCAATACCAGTTGAACTGAAAACTACTTTATCAAAAGTCTCTCCTTTACTAGTATTTGCTAAAAAATTAACATAAACATTATTTGTCAGACTAGTCTGATTACCATCGGCTGAAGCGCCTGGAACAGATTTGCCATTAAATGTTGTTATTAGATTACTTCCGCTATAGACCGAAACAGAGTTATATGCGTCTATAGACCCCCAGTAGAACCCAAAGTAATCAATAGGATTAGCAAAGGTAATAGTTTCATTACCACTTCCTGGAATATTCTGAAGTCCTGAGGGCGCAACTGTTAAGTAATAGCTGTTATCACCCAAGGGAGTAGCATATTGATTAGTTATACTCCCTTTGACAATTCCATTGCTTCCAGAGTAAGTAGCAAATCCGTTTGGATCGGTTGCTGTCCCTAAATTGAAGTCGATCGTTTTAGTTCCTAGAATATTAGTTTTTTGACCTTCTCCTGCAACAGATGTAGAATTTCCTATAGTCAGGCTAACAGCGCCGGCTGGGTTAGTACTCATGGAAAAAATTGCTGTTCCAACTAAGGCTAATGATAGTTTTTGAAGAGTAAGCATTGATTTATTTCCCTACGTATTTGATATGCATAGCTTGGCATTTAAAACTACAAAATGTGTAGTACCTAGAAGCAGCTTTTACAAAAAAAATGTATTAATAGCATCAATTTGAAGATAGGAAAAAGCTATTGATGGTTCAAAAAAATTAGATTTAATTCTGTGTAAATGGTATCTTTATATCTTTATTGTTTCTTCATAAATAAGTTCGTAATAAGAACTTTAGTCCGGGATTTTTAAGCACGCTTTGTGCTTACTAAGAACTCATCAAGATTAATGAGACAGACCACTAATATTATTTTGGTCATCCTATCAATTTTTACTAAATCGGCTTAGTTTGTAGTTGGATTGTGGTAAATACTCTAGTCAACCAAAGCACAAAAAAAGGTAGACAAGGCGCCTGCCCTCAAGACTTTTGAGTTAAATTCTTAGTTTTAGACCTTATTGATATCCCCCTGAAAGTAAGGGGATACAAGCACGAATGTTGCCAAGTGCAGTTTTAAGCCGCACTTGGCAACGCTTAGGATACGATCTATTTAATTCCGTAAATAGATCAACTCGTTGTGAGAGTATCAAGATTCCCCTACACACCTCAACTAGGCTTAAACCTAGCTGTGTAGATACTTTTCTAATAGTGAACTGATTTCTCTTCAAACAGTATTAGTAATTTGTAAATTTTATTCACTCCAAATTTTGAGAGAGTGTAATTAAATAAAACCAGTGCGATCGCTTGTAACGTAAAATTAGTTTCCATCCGGCATTTGCTAACACCTTGACGCCCATGTTTTGCGACTACCTCATCCAAATCTTGACTGCCCGTGTGTATGATGTTGCCCAAGAAACACCACTGGAGTATGCCCCAAACTTGTCTGCGCGGCTGAATAATCAACTGCTGCTGAAACGTGAGGATATGCAGTCAGTATTTTCCTTTAAACTGCGGGGTGCTTATAACAAGATGGTGCAACTGCCACCAGATATATTAGCCCAGGGTGTAATTGCCGCATCTGCGGGAAATCATGCTCAGGGAGTCGCCCTTGCAGCCAGTCGCTTAGGAACCAAAGCGATTATCGTTATGCCAGTAACCACGCCCCAAGTCAAGGTGGACGCAGTTAGAATGAGGGGGGGAGCAGTCGTCTTACATGGAAACACCTACGACGATGCTTATAGCTATGCCCGTGAATTAGAAATAGAAAAAGGTTTGACGTTTATTCATCCTTTTGATGATCCTCATGTCATTGCTGGACAGGGAACAATTGGGATGGAAATTTTACGACAATATCAGCAACCCATCCATGCGATTTTTGTAGCGATTGGAGGGGGCGGATTAATTTCTGGGATTGGGGCTTATGTAAAACGCTTGCGTCCCGAAATCAAGATTATTGGCGTTGAACCAGTAGATGCTGATGCGATGTCTCAATCGCTAAAAGCTGGACATCGGGTGCGCTTGTCTCAAGTAGGGTTATTTGCTGATGGTGTGGCGGTGCGAGAAGTAGGTGAAGAAACCTTCCGTTTGTGTCAGCAGTATGTAGATGAAATTATTTTGGTGGATACAGATGATACTTGTGCTGCGATTAAAGACGTGTTTGAGGATACGCGATCAATTTTAGAACCAGCCGGTGCATTAGCGATCGCAGCTGCTAAAGCATACACAGAACGAGAGCAAATCGAGGGACAAACCTTAATTGCTGTAGCTTGTGGGGCAAACATGAATTTTGATCGTCTCCGCTTTGTGGCAGAACGGGCAGAGTTGGGCGAACGCCGCGAAGCCATCTTTGCAGTCACAATTCCAGAGGAACGGGGAAGTATTCGCCAGTTTTGTGAATGTATTGGCAATCGTAATCTTACCGAGTTTAATTATCGCATTGCCGATGAAAAAACAGCCCATATTTTTGTCGGTGTGCAAATTCAAAATCGTGCTGATGCTGCCAAGATGGTAGAAAACTTTGAAGCTCAAGGATTTGAAACTCTTGATTTAACAGACGACGAACTAACTAAATTACATCTGCGGCACATGGTAGGTGGGCATTCTCCCTTAGCTCATAATGAATTGCTCTACCGTTTTGAGTTTCCCGAACGTCCTGGCGCATTGATGAAGTTTGTTACTTCCATGAGTCCCGACTGGAATATTAGTCTTTTTCACTACCGCAACAACGGGTCAGACTACGGTCGAATCGTTGTTGGTATCCAGGTTCCCCCGCACGAGATGGGAGAGTGGCAAGCTTTTCTTGATAATCTGGGCTATCGCTATTGGGATGAGAATAAGAATCCGGCATACAAGCTGTTTTTGGGCTAGGGGAGTGGGGAAGGGGCAAGGGAAGCAGGGGAAGCAGGGGGAGATGAGGGAGAAGAACTAATAGATCATACCCAATGCCCAATGCCCAATGCCCAATGCCCAATGCCCAATCTAACGAGAACTACCCTCCAATATCATATTGGAGTCCCAAGTATAGAAGCCAATTTGGTTAGGAACCCTAGAGAATCTGCCTGTTCGATAGCCTCTAGATAATTCGTTCAGCACCTTATTTTTGACCTCTCGAAGTTGCTGAGAATTTAGTTCTCCATAAATTCCGGCGATAACTTCAGCAACGCTGAAAACTTTACCTGGATTTTCTTCAAACAGAGAGGTGAGGGCATCAATTAAGAATTGACCCTCAAAGGCTTTAAGCATCGGTACTGCTTTTGTTGGGGGTATAAAAGGCTTCTTGTTTTTGTTTTTGATGCTCCTAGAAGCACCATTACGGTTACTTGGGGCTACCAAACTTAGATCCAGAGTATAACAACCTGGCTCATCAGGAACAGTTACCCAGTAATTCCTTTCCCTGCCTTGGGTGAGGGAAGATTGAACCCGACCTTTAACTACTTTGAATAGATTAGAATCTAACTCTCCATAAAGCGATCGCACGATAAAATCGATATGACACACAGTACCTATTTGCTCTTGCAATAGCTGTTTTATGGCTTCCATTCGGGAAACAGCGTGATTATACTGGGGTAGCATGGGGATTTCGGCTACCTTTGTTAAACTATCGTTGTTCTCTGGAGCAATCTTTGGATCTGGCGATGTAGTTGAAGGTTGGTTCTCTTGTGTATCAACAGCAGAAAAAGAATTATCGATCTCTACCAAGTCTTTGTTTGCAAGTTCTGACTGTACAGACTCCACCAGGTTGATTTCGTCGATGTCATCAAGAGGTGATAAAAACCGCAAAGAGCTTTCTTGGGACACATCTGAGGTTTCATCAGCCGCCGTCAGACTTGATATCTGCTTGCTGCTATCAGAAAAAGACCAGTTAGACAACAACGCTTCTACATGATCTAGCTGCGATCGCGCCTGCACAAAAAGGCGTTCATACTCTTCTGTAAGGCGAGCATAATAGTCTCGCAATTCCAACAATGGTGAGAGAAAAGTACCTGGAGGTGGTTCTAATTGTCCATTTTGAGTCATAAGGGTTTAATCAATTTAAATCGATGTCACTTTTGTAAGACATTGCTCTGGGTTTTGCTTTGTGAGATGCTGGCTGGGATTTCTTAGGCGCTTGGGGAGGGCGACATCTCTCACAATATAAGGGTCGAGGCCCAAAAGTCTCGCGCTTTGTCAGATCGTTACACTCTTTACAGACAAACTGGAAAACACGAGTATGAATCTGTCTTTTGTGCGCCCTGACAGTATATTCTCTAACATCAATGAATTTACTTGCCATAATCAGGATTGTCAATTGCTCTCGTATCAATGTCCTATCAATATAGCTATTCAAGCAAATCAAGCTGCATCAGTGTGTGTTTATGTAGAAGTTTTATTCAATTCAGTGAATTTGACACCTATCATAAAGTGCAGATGAGGAACTTGATAGTTAGTTATTGACTATCCTCTCAGCATATAATTGTTCAGTACTCAGCACTACTGAACTTGATTATGTAGAGGTGGTAATTGAGAAACTGGAACACACCAAATTTGACGCTTCTCAGTACGATGATGACCTTTTTCCACCCGTTGATCGTAACTATGGGTAATCCCTGAAAAACCTCCTTGCAAATGCTGCTCAAACCAGTCTTTAACTTGTGTATGAAGCGTAGGATGATTGGCTTTAAGCGCTAAAATATAATCCGCTCAAAAACTCGGCGAAATGTATCTGCACAGGGGATACCTTCAGGTAATTTTAAAAACTGCTCCAACCATTCGTATTTACTCAAACCATAATTCTCCATGTCCTCCCATCCACGAGATCCTGCAATTACTGATAATATTGCAATGATTAAAATATCTGTTAATAAATGCACACGGTTTCTTTTTACACGGGGGTCTTTGATTTCGCTAAAAATTGATTCCATCTTTTCTGTTAACGCAGTCGCATTCGCTATACTCAATACCTTTGAGTTTTTAGCAAGAGAATTATTAGGAGACTTGAAACCCGATACCATGAGACTTACACTTATGTATAATAAACAATTTGCTTATTAGCGTACTACTTAAGGTATTTAATGCTCAAATCCCATTCACTCATACATATCTTAGTCAAATAATCTGTATTTTTAGCTACAAAATGAAATGCGCTTACCCTGGATTTAACAGTGAACAGTGAACAGTAAACAGTTATCAGTGATCTATTTATCCCTGGGTTTAAGTCCCCCACCTCCAGGTGGAATGCGTTGGTGGCGGGTCTAAATCCCCCACCATACGCCTGATAACTGATAACTGATAACTGATAACTGATTTAAGACATCTGAAAACTACCTTGGGTATGGATGTTTTACGCTGTAAAACTCCTTCAATGGTACGCAAAGAAATTTATGTTTATTTACTTGCTTACAATCTACTTCGTGGTTTGATGTGGTCGGCAGGTACTACTTACGGTACTCCCCCGTTACGCCTGTCACTGCAAGGTACTCGCCATCATTTAAATAACTTTATTCCCGAATTGTTAGCTACTTCTTCAACAAAACGTCAGCGAATTTATCACACTTTACTAAAAGTTATAGCCCACAAGGTTGTTCCCGATCGCCCAGGTAGAAGTGAACCACGAGTCCGCAAACGTCGCCCAAAAATTTACCCCTTGATGACCAAACCCCGGCACGAATTACGAAAGCAATTCCAAACTGCTTAAACCGCAAGTGTTTCGGCTTTTCTTAGTGCCATTCGATCTAGGGATAATAAATACTCTTTGATTAACCCCTGAACTGCCTGGGTGTCTCTGGACTTCTGTAGCATCTCAATGCCTTCCCGGACTAGCTCAGATGCACTCTGACCACTTCTCAGGCTTTCCTTTTCTAACCACTGAAGGGTCGATTCCTTCATCCGAACCGCTATCTGTTTTGTCTGTACTTTCTGCCTAGCCATATTCCTGTATACCAAGTGGGATGCTTACAGGTATTTAGTCAATATGAAATATCAGTATAATCTGCACTTTCAGACTATCCATATTAGTTTTACTTATATTACATAGCCTATGACATTAAACCACTTAGCTACTAAGTATTTGAGGCGATCGCTAGGACATTAGGGGTAATACTGGTCAGCCAGATATGCCAAACAGAGGCAAACAGGGTTAACCCATTGGATGTCTAAAGGTAGACTGGGGCTTTGAATATCACTTTGAATATCATTTACCCCAGTTATCTGTTTTTTTGATTGCCCTAAAAGGCTGAAACCCTTAAAGGCGGCACCCGGATTTGAACCGGGGGTGGAGGTTTTGCAGACCTCTGCCTTACCACTTGGCTATGCCGCCACAGCACAATTCCTCTAACTACTTTAATCTTTATAAGATACCTTAGTAGCCATAGGGCGCTAGTTAAACCATGATAGCATAGGATTCTGACGTAGAGATAGTAGCTTAACTAGAGTTTCTGGTAGTCTTTAGGCGATCGCTAGATGGACATCATAAACCAAATCCAAAGTTTTTCAGGTAGAGATAGTAGGATGATAGTCTTTATGCGATCGCTAAAGAGTCCTGATCCAGGTTGACTATAAATAAGTTATGAGTTATGAGTTTAAATTCCTCACTCCTAACTCTTAACTCCTCACTTCTTACACCTTGACTTCATCGGCAAAACTACCCCATCTGACAAAGTGAAATGGCCCGGCGATAGAACCCCACAGATGTTCATCAGTGTCTAAATCCCTTCCCCGGTCGAGGCTGTAAAATTTTTGAGCGTCAATCTCAAATTCGTTATCCAGATAAGTATTTTTGCCGTCACGAACCACAATGCAGCATTTTCCAGGTTCAACCCTGCCTTTAAAGCTGTTACCTGTCCACTCTACAACCATATTGCAACCTGACATTTTTTCCAATTGGTCAACGGATAAACCTTTTAAACGTTCAGGATCGCGAGATGCACCGTAAAATTTTTGTTCTTCTTTAACCGTGTAGTGTTCAATAACAATGTGGTTTTCTGCCGGAATCAACTTCATTACCCTCATCCGGTAGGGTTGATTGAGCATAAAATCATAAGCTTGTTCTAGAAACAAACTTACTCCTGAGAACAATTCCAACGGAAGGGGACGGATACACACGCGAATGTGGGCATAAAAAGGCGGATTTTCAAAAGCTTGTTCTTGATTACTAAAATCAGCTGCCATCCACCGGGCTAAAGTGGCAATATCAGTAGAATGAGTCACGTCGCTTCCCTCCGAATTCAAAATTCAAAATTCAAAATTAATAACCCCCATAAATAAATTTAGAGGTTTATATCATGAGTCTGTTTTGGTCATTACAAGATGATCGACTAGTGTTTGAAAATTATCTAGAATTATTTTGACACTCTCTAAACTGAAAAATCCTGGCTATGATACCTCTGGTGAGGTTTAGCTACGCAATTTTTCAATTAGCTATTACGATCGCGTTTAGTTCCATGCTTAAAATCCCATTGCTTCGGCTACTGCACCCAGTTTTGCTGCAATACCCTGTTTAAATTGACTGTGATTGTGTTTAATGGCTGTATCTGGGTCTTTTAGACCATTACCGGTGAGGACACAAACCACTGTCGCCCCTGTAGGAACTTGGTCTTTCACTTGCAACAATCCGGCTACAGAAGCGGCGCTAGCAGGTTCGCAGAAGATACCTTCTGATGCTGCCAAAAGTCGATAAGCGTCGAGAATTTCGGCATCGGTAACGGCGTGGAAATTTCCCTGACTTGCGGTTTGGGCTGCGATCGCTAATTCCCAACTCGCAGGGTTGCCAATCCGAATTGCTGTGGCTAGGGTTTCGGGATTTGCTACTGGCTGACCGGTCACTAAAGGGGCTGCACCTGCGGCTTGGAATCCCATCATTCGGGGTAAGCGATCGCACTTCCCATCTTGATGATATTGACAAAAGCCCATCCAATATGCTGTGATATTTCCTGCATTCCCCACGGGGATACACAGCCAGTCTGGCGCATCACCCAGCACATCGACAATTTCAAAGGCTGCTGTTTTCTGCCCTTCTAGGCGGTAGGGATTGACGGAATTTACCAAAGTCACTGGATAGCTTTCAGCCATCTCGCGGACAATTTCTAAGGCTTGGTCAAAATTCCCTTTAATTGCCAATACTTCTGCACCGTACAGTAAAGCTTGGGCTAATTTACCCAGCGCCACATAACCGTCGGGAATCAGCACAAAGGCATTCATACCCCCACGCCTTGCATAAGCGGCGGCGGCGGCTGAGGTGTTACCCGTACTGGCACAAATTACTGCTTTCGCGCCTGCTTCTTTGGCTTTGGAAATTGCCATAGTCATCCCTCGGTCTTTGAAGCTGCCGGTGGGATTGAGACCGTCATATTTTACAAAAACCCGCACTTGTCTGCCAATGCGTTCTGCGATCGCAGGCGCTGGTATTAGGGGTGTGTTACCCTCCAACAGAGTTACAATCGGAGTTTTTTCGCTGACAGGTAAATATTCTCGATAGGCTTCTATCAGTCCGGGCCAGGGTTGGCGATGAGATTTAGCAACAGACAGGCTCAAAGTCACGGGATTTAAAATTTTTTAATGTAAAGGATTGGATATTTAGAAAGGCTCGCATAGGGAAGGACAGAATCGGGAAGAGGAAGAAAACGAATTTTTCTTTACCAGTTTCCAGTTAAGAGTCCCTAATTCCAAAAGAATATTATTTAAGAATATTATTTTTTGTGGTGCAGGCGTTTGATTTTGCCATTTTTATTTTATTTTGACTGTCAGTTTATCATAACCGCCACGGCGAACTAGGGATGCTGACAAAGCGAAAAATGATAGACAAATCTGTGAGACTTACGTAATAACCCTCTGAAACACTTATTCTTACTTTGCAAAAAGCTACTTTTGTATCAGACGCTCTGCGAAAAATATATGTATAATTTAGCAATTTGAATTTAAGTTATCTAGTCAAAAATACGTATTACTATATGTTTACTTTGCGGTAGTTTTATCCTTCTCATGACAAAGACGCTCTTGCTAGCTTGCTTCTACGTTTGCGGAGTATGCTCTAGGCAAGTAGTACCAAGACTCTAAGACTCTACACGAACGGCAAGTGCTTTGCCCTACATTTTCTCGTTATTCGGCGTAATTTCATATAATTTACAAGAAGCATTTTACGTAAATTTTTCAACAACATCAAGAAAAATTAATACAACTAGAATCGGCAGGCTATTAATTAAGTATTGCTAAGTACTATTGAGTGGACGGAAGCTTTGCACACTTCGGGCAATGTTTTGTGAGGAACACAGCCATTACGATCGCTGTCTCTTATGATTGAACCTGAAAACCATTAGAGTAATTGATTGAAAATATACAATATTTTAATAAAGCTTAAAAAAGCAATATTATAATATTGCTAATGGTGTGAGTTAAGTTTTGGATTTAATTAGCGATGCCTACTTGTTTACCTAGTGTTTCCGATCGCGAGTCCCACGCTAACTGGGTCAGTAAATTAACCAAGTCTTACTATCAAGACGATCAGCAAGCTAAGTTGATGCATTTACAAGCAGAGGTAGACTCTTTATTACAGCAGTTAGAAAACCTGAAGCAGCAACGTCTAGCCGAAACCAACCAAAAAGAATAATTCAATTTTGGAGATAGCGATGTCTAAGACGGGCTGCGCCTACGCTTTTCCCCTCTCTAATCTAAATTTAAGTGAGGGGTAAATTTGAGTAAGGGGCGTGCTATTCAAAGCGCTGATTTTTCTCTGACCAGCGCCTCAAACTGTAGTTATGAGGATTTTCTACTAATAAAGCTAAGGATTGCACCCCTGAAAGCTTGGCGATCGCAGATAGTCTTTGTAAGTCATTTCCTGTAAAATCAGTGTAAATGACTTCATTGCTATCAGACAAAATTATAGTCCGGTCACGCCGTTGCTCTGGGTTTTCCCCCTGACTTTCAGGTGTAGGCTGATTCAAAGATGCTATTGCACCTGCTGAAATAGTCAGTATTATTTCTGGTTGAGCATTATCAAGAAAGGCAGAAGGCAGAGGGCAGAGGGCAGAAGGGATTTATCTCTTCTCCGAATGCCCGAACCTTCTGGGCGACCAAAGGGAGCCAAGGGTTTAAGACCCCCACCAAATTTTCAATTTGGTGGCTCCCGTTTAGGAGGGGTCAGAATCCCCTTCTAAACGGAACCTTCTGCCTTCTGCCTCCTGCCTTCTGCCTTCTTCAATTGTTAAATCAATCACTTGAACCGGCCAATCACCCAACTTTTCCTGCATCTGCTCAAAATTAGGAATAGCACCACCCGGAACTTCATCAGATTGCTGTAAAGATTTCCACACACTCGATAAAATTACCTTCACCCCTTGGGGATTTTGTTGATGCAGTTGTTGTAGAGTGATGGGAGATGGTTGTACCCATTCCAGTGCTGCATTTGTCAAGGCTAAAGGTTTGGGTTGAAAAACATCGTTTTGATTCTCTGGGATTTTTGGGCCAGCAGCTAATAGGCGCAAAACTTTACCCCGTAGTTGCACCGCTTTGATAGCGGCTATAGTAATTTGTTGTTCTCCATTTGGTAACCAGACCACAATTTGAATTTCTGGGTCAGAACTAATTCCCAAAGTTTTCCATAAAAATTTGGCGGTGTCAGTTTTGGGTGGGTTGAAATTCTCAAAAGGTGAATTTAGCCAGCGTTTACCGTCATGAAATGCACTTACCTCCACCTGATACCATTGGTTATCTGTGAGTTTCAAATCTGCTGAGGAATTTGGTTGCAGCCATTCACTACTGGTAACTTGAGTGATTGGTTGGACTGTACCAACAATTTCACTAGGGTGAGTAGAAGATATTTGCGATGTACCCTCACTATTAAGTCTGGCTAACAGACCTTGAATATAGGCAAGATTATCTTTTGTTATTTTTGGTTGCGCCTTTAACCAAGAATTAGCATGTTCTTCTCCCTGCTGAACTTTTAAAATCAAGGCGAACCAAGCTTGCACCTCTAGTCTATTTGGGTTGACTCGTAACGCCGCCACTGTGCGATTCCACAATCGTTGTTTATCAACTTTGAGTAGGGTAGCAATTTCTTGGGCGTTATGTGGCGATGCTTCAAACACCTGTAAAGCCTTCCCCCAGCGACCATCAATCAAATCTGCCAGCACTTCTTGACTAGGACTTGCCCAAATTTTCTCGGCTTGGGTTTTAGTAAGTTGAGAATGCAAGCGAATCAAATCCATTTGTGCTTGTGCAGCCTCTGGCAAAACTCCTTTGTGCTGTTTCTTGATGAATTTTAACCATTCCCAGGCTGGTGTCCACAGTCCACTACGGGCAATTGACAAAGCGTTTTGGTATGCCGAATCCTTGAGGGCTGCTGAATTGAGAGTAATCGCCTCCAATTGAATTGGTTTGAGGAATAACTTTAGAGGCTTGACTTGGTAAACTTGAAAGTTCGGTTCTAAACCTATAGTTTGATCGAGAACTAACTCTTTTGTACCATCACCAGTTACCTGCCGCCATTTGGGCAATTGTCCATTAGGACTAGTCCAAGACAGCATTTGTAGTAAATTCCGGCGTTCTGGATTGTAGTAGACGACGTAACCGTAGCGGATTGCAGCAGTTCCTTGTTGGCGTTGACCGTGCAAATCAAACCAAACCCCTGGTGATGGTGTCGCACCTTCAAACCGTTGCACTTCAGTTAAAGGTAGGGGAATGCTGATATCCTGGAGTTCTGATGTCCCATCAAGCGAGGAAATTACAAAGGATTCATCTGGCCCAGTTACAGGTAATTGAGTTGCTAGATAGTAGTAATTTTCTGACTGAGATTTAAACTCTAACTCTTCTGAGCGTTCATAAACCCTGAGTTCCACCAGTTCTTCACAATCAGATTGACAATTAGCACGCTGTTGAAAAACTGGCAATAAAAATGAGTTTTTCGTATTTTGATTTAAAGGCAGAGTTTCCCCAAATATTTGGTTTTTTCGACTCAAATCGAGTTGAATTTGTTTAAGAGTTTGGGGGCGTTCGTGATTACCAAGGGGGATTTGTACCCATGCAGGTAAAATTTTATTTAGCCAGCTTACCTGATCTGGATTGAAGATGAAGAGAACACTAATCCAGGCAAAAGCCATAATTAGACTAGCACTACTGAAGAGAATTGCGTAGGCGTAGCCCGTCGTAGACATCGCTAGCATTGACGACAAGCAACTTCCCCGTTTTAGCTTTTTCTGGCGTTTTTTAACGACGCGTTTCACCATACCTGCATGAGGTTTATTTTCTTTAGAGGTTTTTGGCGTCAGCTTGCGTGGGCGATTTTGCATAGATTAGGGACTGGGGGCTGGGGACTGGGGACTGGGAACTGGGGATTAGGGATTGAGAAAACTCTTTCCTAGTCCCCATACCTAATCCCTAGTCCCCAATACCTAATACCCTGTTATACTCGTCCTTTCAGAAGTTGCCCAGAAGGATTAAGTCTAATTTGGGACAAAATACGTAAATTTTCCCATGTGAATGCTTGATGATTGCGAATACACTTTTCACTTAAGTATGTGAGCAGAGTTTAAAAAGTTGAAAAGTATACTTATAAGCCACAGTCATAGCAAAATCTGGATGCTCGCATGGTTACTAATTGCGGGAGTAAATGGAGTTTCACAAAAAGCACTAGCACAAAAATACACAGGAACTACTCAGGCGCAGGAGAGTATAGATTTAAATTCTTCTTCCCTCTCTCCAGTAAATCCGATGGCACAAGTTACATCGGTTTCTCAACTTAAGGATGTACAACCCAACGATTGGGCATTCCAAGCATTACAATCTTTGGTAGAACGCTATGGTTGTATAACTGGCTATCCAGATAGCAGCTATCGCGGTAATCGTGCCTTAACTCGGTATGAATTCGCGGCCGGAGTGAATGCTTGTTTAGATAGAGTCAACGAATTAATCACTACAGCCACCAGCGATTTAGTCACCCGCAAAGATTTAGCAATATTACAAAAATTGCAGTCAGAATTTACCCCTGAAATAGCAACTTTGCGAGGTCGTGTCAATAGTTTAGAAGCCAAAACTGCCGAAATCGAAGCCAACCAATTCTCAACAACAACCAAACTCAGTGGACTACTAATAGTTGGTATTCAAGGACGGACTAGCAATCGTGGTGATGTAAATCCTAGAGATGGACAAAAAGAAACAGATGATGCAGGGACAAACACTAATGTCATATCCCTGGCGCAACTATATTTAACTAGTCAAATCACTCCCCGTAGTTATTTATTTACAGGTCTTTTAGATGGTAAAGGAAAAACTACACCTAGATTTACCAATAGTGTTTCCCGGAATGATGTTTTACTTGGTTACGAATTTCCTACAGATAGCTTAATTGTAAGTGACCTCAATTTTCATTGGCTGGTGACAGATAAATTAGCAGTAATGGTGGGAACAGAAGGCGTAAGTATGCCAGCTGCTTTCCGAGGCCCCAATCGGGTAGAAAGTGCTGCAACAGGGCCATTGTCTTATTTTGCCCAAAGAAACCCAATTTTAAATATGGGATACGGTCACGGTGGTATAGCTATTGATTGGCAATTTGCTAAACGCGCTAGTATGCAGGCAATTTATACTAGTTATCAACCAGGAAATCCCGGTAAAGGTAGCGGTTTATTTGATGGAACCACCACTACAGGTGTGCAATTGCTGCTGACACCAACCAATACTCTAGATTTAAGTTTATATTACGTTAATAATTACTCTTCGGATGGTTGTTTACTAACCTTTGTTGGTGATGAATGCTTAACTACAGTTAATACCACTACCGGAAAATCAGCACCACTGCAAACTAACGCCGTAGGTGCGACTGTAACTTGGCAAATTTCTCCCCGCATTAGCGCAGGTGCATGGGGTGGTTATACTAAATCTTATATTCCTGGGCAATCCGGAAATGTAGAGACAACAAATTATATGGTGTTTCTGAATTTCCCTGATTTATTGAAGAAAGGAAATTTGGGGGGAATTTATGTCGGTCAACCTCCTAAAATCACCAGTAGCAACTTACCTGTAGGGAATAATGTTCCTGATTTTATCAATACTGGTTTAGGACGTGCAGGTGGACAACCAGGAACGACCACTCAAATTGAGGCATTTTATCGTTTTCAGCTAACAGATAACATCAGCATTACACCAGGAATAATTCATATTATGGAGCCTGGTCACACACCAGATAGTGATTCAGTTACCATCGGTATTCTGCGGAGTACTTTTCTTTTTTAATTCCGCTTGCATATAAATATTATTTAACTTAAGTATTGATAAATACTTATAGCCAACTCACCATAAAACCCAATGAAATTTCTTTTTCAATCCCCCATACTCAATTTACTATACACCATGCCGCATTTTGAGTAGATATAAAAATAAGGTTTGGCAGTGAACCAAACCTTTATATAAATCCAGTGCATAACAACATCCCGAATTAATTTACTCATTATTTATTCATGGGGCATGAAATCTGATACAAAATTCCTCTAGTATAGCCGAATACTAAAATATAAAATAAATAAATCTGCCATAGCCTATAGCCAATGGCAGATTGATTAGATGTTAAATTCAATAAAATAACTAGAAGGATTTTTACTTTCAGAACTTGCGTTAAAGCGATTTTTCCAACTAGCAAGCAAAATAAAAGACCAGATAAATAGTATTAACCACCGGCGACAGCAGGAACAATACTTACTTCATCGCCATCTTTCAGTGCTGTGTTTATACCATCTAAATACCGGATATCTTCGCTATCGACGTAAAAATTTACAAACCGACGTAGCTTTCCTTCTTCATCGCACAACCGCGATTTTATCCCAGGAAAGCTTTGTTCTAAAGAGTCTAATAATTCAGCAATGGTGCTACCGCTAGATTCGAGAGTAGCTTGATTATTAGTCAAATTCTGAAGAGTCGTAGGAACTAAAACTGTTACAGCCATAGAAGTACAAAGTGAAAAATGAGGAGTGAGGAATAAACTTAAGAGTTATGAATAAAAAACTCATAACTCTTAACTCATAACTAAACGAGGACTTGTTGCCATTCCAAGCGATCCAGAGTACGCGATCGCTCTAGCGCACGTTCAAAACTATCGAGTTTCGCATCAATAGTCAAGGGTTCGCCAACGTAGCCTTGGATTGCTTCTTGAGTTTTCAGACCATTGCCGGTGATGTAAACCACAGTGGTTTCATCTGGATCTATTTTGCCAGCTTCTACCAGTTTTTTCAGCACGGCCACAGTTGTACCACCAGCTGTTTCTGTGAAGATGCCTTCGGTTTCTGCCAGCAGCTTGATGCCATCAATAATTTCTGCATCATTGACTGATTCAATGTTACCACCAGTTTTCTGAGCTAACTCTAGAGCATAAATGCCGTCTGCTGGATTACCGATCGCTAACGATTTAGCAATTGTATTCGGTTTTACTGGCTTAATAAAGTCGCGTTCTTCTTTAAAGGCTTGGGCGATAGGTGAACAACCTTCAGCTTGAGCGCCACTGAAACGGACGCTCTTGTTTTCTACCAAACCAACTTCGATAAATTCTTGGAACCCTTTATAAATTTTTGTAAAGAGTGAACCAGAAGCCAAGGGAGCAACAACATGATCAGGTAGTTCCCAGCCTAGTTGTTCCGCAACTTCAAAACCTAGCGTCTTAGAACCTTCAGAGTAATAAGGACGCAGATTAATGTTGACAAAACCCCAACCATGTGTATTAGCAACTTCTGAACAAAGGCGATTTACTTGATCGTAGTTGCCCTTGACAGCCATTAGAGTGGGACTGTAGATCAGGCTACCGATAATTTTACCGGCTTCTAAATCTGCGGGGATGAACACACAGCAGTCTAAACCGGCATGAGCTGCGATCGCAGCTGTAGAATTTGCCAAATTACCAGTGCTAGCGCAAGAAACGGTAGTGAAACCCAACTCTCGCGCCCTTGATAGAGCAACTGAAACTACCCGATCCTTAAAGCTAAGGGTGGGCATATTAACGGCATCATTTTTTATATAAAGCTTATTTAGACCCAGGCGACGGGCAAGGCGGTGAGAACGAACCAAGGGAGTCATACCCGTTCCCACATCTATAACATTGTCGGTTGCGACAGGCAAAAAGGAACGATAGCGCCAAATTGAATTGGGCCCGGCTTGAATTTTTTCACGAGTGACAGTCAAACGGAGGGCGCTGTAGTCATACATGACTTCTAAAGGGCCAAAACATAACTCACAAACGTTACTGGCTTTGAGTTCATATTCCGCACCACATTCCTTGCACTTCAAGGCTTTAAAGTAGGCAGTGCTGGTTTGGGTTTGGGTTTGGGTTTTGATTGCCTGAGTCATAAACTAGCTTTCCCTGTTTGTCTTTTTGCGTTTGTCTGTCTGCTGTCGCCTGATACTAACACGAGCAAAAATACCCGTCAAACATACCCGACTAAAAGTATCGGGTATTCTTAGTGTTGAAAAAATGATTTCTGTAAATTTTTATATTCACGAACGTTATAAAAAGTATTTATACTTATTTGAACATTGTTGCAAAATCAAATAATAGCTTCAGGTACTCAGTCTTAACACTGATCTTTAATATGATTAAATTGCATCATATCTATGATGAATTTGCATTTTTTGAAATCACTATCCAATTTTAAGTGATCTAGATCACTTAGTTAAGCTTCTATTTTTTTATCTAAATGACTCCACAAGCTAGTAAGCATAGATGACAGCAAAAACTCAAAAGTATTTCCAGATATAAACTTTAGTGTTTTGAGCATCTGAATTAATGCCCTAAAATTGCCGTATGTGTTGCCAAAATAAAGTTATTTTTTCAGCTTTGATGCACTCGATTCATCGCTAAAAAAATTAGCTATTTATACGGAAGTTTTTTTTTGCAGCCAAAGTTACATTTCTACTTACATCGACGATTCAGCAAAACACAGTAGTTAAGTTACCCATATTTGCGATCGCTAGCTTTGATAATCAACGGTAAGCGTCAAACAAGTAGGCAATAACTTCTCTGCCTATTGCCTCAATCTGGTTTTTCAGGAGTAGCCAATAATTTAACTCCTCAAATAGACATCTCCGAAACATTAACGTTTTGGCTCGTCTAATCGGTAATTCTTTAAGGAATTGCCGAACTTTATCCTGTCTCAAAACCCAAGATACAAGTTCAGCAAATAAACAAACTACTTCTATGGTAAACCGAAAGAAATCTGTCAACAAGCAGCGCCAGCGTTACCAATCTCTAGTAGCAACAGCATTGTTAACTAGTAGCCTTTTCCAATTTGTCGCACCTGTACTAGCTGAGGGTACAGCTGGTGGGCAATCTATCAGTAACACGGCGACAGCAAGCTACGAAGATCCCAACGCGCCAGGGACAACTATAAATTCGACCTCTAACACTGTAACTGTAACTGTGGCAGAGGTTGCTGGTATCACTGTCACAGCGTCGGGTGTAACGGATAACAATGGTGGCTCTGTTGCAGTTGGTGATTTACTAACCTACACCTACACCTTAACGAACGTAGGTAACGACGCCACCAAATTCCATATTCCCAACCAAGCAACAACAACTGGGCCTGGTACAGTTTCTGGTGTACTTCCTGCTGATAAAAATAATGCAACACCAGCTAGTGGCACACTGCAATACAGTACTGATGGTGGTGCAACTTGGACAAACGTAACAGCAGGTGGTGTAGATACACCCTCAATTCCGGTTAGTGGTACTGTGTTGGTGCGTGTGCCAGTGACTGTACAGACTGGCGCTCAATCGAATGACGTAATCAAAGTTACCCTTGGTAACACTCCTGGTGATGCCCAAAACCAACTGCGGAGTCCCGATGGTGGTGACGTTTATACTGTAGATAATGCTGATGGAAGTCCTGGGGAAGTTGCTGGCGCACCAATTAACGGTACACGAGAAGCTAGTATTACCCAGCAAATTCAAGTGGGCAACACTGTTAAAACCGTTGCTCTAGCCACAATACTCAAAACTCGCACAGGCTATAACGCCGGTAACACTTCCGTACTCAATGATGATGTGCTGACTTATGGTTTAAGCTTGCGAGTTGAGAGCAATGACGTAACCAATCGGGGGCTAACACCCGCAGCTTTAGCTGGTACAAGTATCAATGTAGATGGTAGTGCAGTTACTCGCATCTTAGTTTCTGATGCACTTCCAGCATCCACAACTCTTAATGGGACTCCAACCGCTCCTCCAGGGTGGATAGTGGTTTACGCTGGCGAAGATCCTGCAACTACAACTGCTGATCAGGCTCTGTGGAAAACTGACAAAACTCAAGTAACAGGCGGTGTAGTTAGACGGGTTGGTTTTATTAACAATCCTAGTTCTATCTCTACAGTTGCCACTGGGACAACCGTTACAGGCTTTACAGTACAAGTAACGACCACTGGAATCACAGGAACGACAGCGACAGATGTTAACAACATCGCTCAAGTGTTCGGTAAAACTGCTGGTGATCCAGCTAGCCCCCTACTCTTCGACGATTCAGGTGACCAAAACCCAGATAATATTGACCCCACTACTGGAGCCTTTCCTACTACACCTGACGCTGGTTATTATGTCACTACTCCCACCAATATTGATACGGGCAATAACAACCAAGGTGCTAATTCTGTTACAGGAAATGTCAACCGTTATACTGTTTCAGTTGCGGCAGCAAACTCAGTTTTAAATGGGCCGAATAATGCACCGGATGCAACTGGGCTAACGGGGAACAACGACGACTTTACCAACAAATCTTCCTTTGTTCCTCCTAACACAGCACCTGGTAGTACACTTGATCCACAATCAGTTGGCTTTACTAACACACTTAAGAACAACGGTACTGCCACTAACGACATCACAATAGTGCCAACCGCACCAACAACACTTACAGATTTGCCAACTGGTACAAAGGTGACTGTTACTTATAACAATCAATCTGCTGTTTATACCTATGATAGTACTACTGGTGCTTTTACCATAGCAACAGGTAATACACCAATTAAAATCTCTGGTGTTGCCGCTGGTGCCAGTGTTAATTATGGTCTAGAAGTTGACCTACCAGCTGATACGAAACTATCGACTGATATCGGTAAGGGCTTCCCAGTACCCATTGTTGCCTTCATTGATGCTGATAATGATGGTGCATTAAATAAAACTACTGAAGTCTACAACATCTCCATCGATCGCGTCTACACTGGCTTTTTACAATTGGTGAAAGTGTCACGAGTTTTACAAGGAACTGGGCCAGCTGTTGGTGCAGGTCAGGGTGATTTTGAGTCTACACCAGCTTACACCAATGCTAATGGCACTGTTATTGATCCAAATTCAGGAGTTGCTGATGTACCCAGAAATCCTGCTCCAGGCAACATTATTGAGTACCAGATTCGGTACAAAAATATTTCTGATGCTCAAGCTGGAACCGGTAACGTGATTTTGAATGCTAACAAAGTTGTGATTACTGAAGATGGTACGCAAAGCCCCAACAACTGGGCGCTAGATAACGATAGCAGTGGTCAAATTGATACTAGTAACATTGTTGGTTCGGCTAAAGATTCTGGGGCTTCAACTATCCAGTTCTTCACTGGCAGTCCAGCTACTAACCCTGGCGTCGATCAAACTGGAACCACGGTAAACAGTGATGTCACAAAGTATGTAAATAGTGCTACTGGACAGATTGCACCTGGTGTTCAAAGAACATTTACCTTCCAACGCAAGGTTAATTAGATAGTTTGATTTCTACCCCTCTTTGTAAAAGAGGGGTGTGATAACGCATCTGTGTTTGTAGTTGGCGATTTAAAACTAAAGCGCTAACTACAAACTGATTATTCCCCAGCGAAAACAGGGAAAGATAAATCAACAATCGACATTGTGAAAGTTTTTTGAGGTTATTTATTATGAAGCGTCTTTCTTTTGCAGGTTTAGGAGCGATCGCACTTATTGCTACCGTTCCATTTGTCAATCAAGTGCCGGGAGTGCCTTCTCTATGGCATTCTACAACCGCCATCGCTCAAAATGTCAAACCTCAAGGGCAGTTACAGTTGCGCTTAGAGGCAGAAAAGCAAGTGGTGGCACAGGATCAACAAGGTAAGCAAAGTAAGAAATGGGAACCTTTGAAAGGTCAAGCTGTGGTGCGACCAGGAGATGTGTTGCGTTATACCTTGAGCGGTGAGAATAAGAGCGATCGCCCAGTCAAAAATTTGGTTCTAAATCAACCTATTCCTAAAGGAATGGTGTACGTACTGAAATCTGTTTCTGCCCCTAATAATACTAAAGCTACTTACAGTATTGATGGCGGGCGCAGCTTTGTCGAAAATCCTACTGTTAAAGTTACTCTTCCTGACGGCAAAGTGGAAACAAAGCCAGCACCAGCGAATGTTTACACCCATATCCGTTTGCAAGTTCCGTTAGTTGCAGCAAAGACAACAGTTAAAGCGACTTATCAAACTCAAGTGCGCTGATTCGCGCCTATACGGATAAAATCCCCCCGCCTGTGGCGACCCCCTTTTTAAGGGGGTAAAAGGAATGAAACAGCCCTGCTTTATAAGGAGAATCGGAGGGATCTTCGATAGAGAAACAAATGCTTTTGTCAACAAAAAAAGCGGCATTCCAGAGGAGATATGTTCAGTGAGCCGTCCTCAAAACCAAAACCAAATTACTTCTAGCAGTAGCTGGTATCAAAGGTTAACGGCTACTGTTCTTCTGGCAAGTGTTTTGCATACTACTATACCTATACCAGCGATCGCGCAACAGACTAAGAATCTGATTGCGTCTGTGCCATTAACAAATCAAGCTACTTATACTTATACAGATTCTACTAGTAATTATAAATATCAAGGAAGTTCTAGTCAGCTTAATGTTAGTCCTAACCCATTAATTGACCCATTAGGGCGGATTTTAGGTTGCGCTGGCGAACTTTTACCTGACTATACAGGTTTTTCAGTTGGAGTATACGAACCTAATTCCAGCGATCCAACGGGTACAGAATTGGGAAACTTAGTTCCTTTAACTCGAACAGAGTTACCGGATATTGCTAATAACAACGTTCCTGGCGGTAAATCGCCAAATATCGAAAATAGTAATCCCTATTTTATTACGAATAACCCTGCGGGTGTCTACAATTTTCTCCTCGATCCTAACAAGGGTCAAACTAATCCAGGTAGAAGCTACATTTTTGTAGTTAATCCCCCAGCAAATTCCATCTTTAAACAACGACGCATCAAAATTGAAATCATTGCTAGCACTGGCAGTGAAGGTAATAATCTCGTGCGGTATGTCGCTACTTCTTTAGATGGTCAGCCAATTAGTGTTCTAGGCGAGACAAGGGTCGAGGATACGGTTGTTTTAGTTAACAATGCTGAAACGCAAGCACTGAAGTTATTTGCCTTTGATTTCAGTACAAATTTATGTCAACCCAATCAGGTGCAGATTATCAAAACAAGCGATCGCGCTGCTGCTGAACCTGGAGATACAGTAATCTACCGCCTCTCAGTAAAAAATCTCGCTGATGCTGGTTTGAATAATTTAGTTGTTACCGACAACTTACCTTTAGGATTCCAGTTCTTGCCCAAATCTGTGCGGGGAGAGTTAGATGGTCAAGCGATCGCTATTACCTCAGAACGCAATGGAAACACGGTGACATTCCGGACAGATGTCACAATTCCTACAGAGAAAGTCTTGAATATTGCCTACGCGGCTCAACTAACAGCCGATGCTTTGCGCGGTAGTGGTCGTAATAGTGCGATCGCTAATGCCCGACGAGCTGACAACGGTTTTAGCACTAAAGATGGCCCAGCAACGCACCAGTTAAAAATTCGTCCAGGAATCGTTTCTGATTGTGGCACAATCATCGGCCGCGTGTTTGTTGATAAAAACTTTGACGGTGAACAACAGCGTGGTGAGCCTGGAGTACCAAATGCGGTGATTTTTCTGGAGGATGGAAACCGCATCACCACAGACCCGAATGGGTTGTTTTCATTAGCCAATGCTTTACCAGGAAACCATACGGGTGTGCTAGACCTCAGCAGTCTTCCTGGTTATACTCTGGCTCCCAATAACAAATTCCGCGAACGGAATAGCCAATCTCGTCTAGTGCGTTTAGAGCCTGGTGGCTTGGTACGTATGAATTTCGCAGTTACCCCCACCTTTCAGGAGCCAGTCAAGAAATGAAACTTAGACTGCACGATGTAAATACATTTAACTTGAGGTTGATGGGGGCGATGCCGGTAGTAGCTCTCAGCCTTATTTTGTACCCTGCAATAGTCAAAGCAGAACCAGTCAATGAAAATCTCTTTTTCTCTGATTCCCCTTCGCAAGCAGATAAGGGTGTTGAAGCAGAGGCAAGGGAGCAGGGAGCTTTTAGCTGGGGAGAGGGCGCTAAGGGGTTAGATTCCGCTTTGGTTTTTTCAGATAACCTGAAAAGTTCCAAGCAACTTCCACCTCACAAATTTCCTTCCTCACCAACTACTGATACTTCAATTCCAGATGTCCAGCCAAGTGAAACGGAAATACAACCATTTCAACCAACAAGTTCCGTAGATTTACCCAGAGGCTTACGCAAAATAGCCGGAATTAAGAACAAGAATGATGGAAGTAAAGACACGAAAACACAATTGCAAGGTTCTCTAAAGCAAATACAACCATTCCAACCAGCAAGTTCCGTAGGCTTACCTAGAGGTTTAAGCAAAATAGCAGGAGTAGAAAAGGGGCAAGAGGTGAATGAAAATCTTCCCATGTCCCCTACTCCCGCCATTTCTTCAGCAATCAAAATTCTGACTCCGACGGCTGAGGGCGTTGTAGATGTACAAGCTACCACAGTTACTGTGCAATTTCCCGTTGGAAGTCAGGTGGAATTGCGGGTGAATGGCATTTTGGTAGATTCTTCTTTGGTGGGACGCACGGAAAGTGATGCCACTACCAATCTAATAACGCAGACATGGTATGGTGTCTCGTTAAAAGAAGGTAAAAATACTATCTCTGCACAAGTAGTTGGAGGAAAAGAACCCCCCGTAACGGTGCAAGTTGCAGTCAGGGGAGCGCCGCAGCAACTAACTTTAGAAACAGTTGAGTCTCGCATCCCAGCAGATGGACGTTCCACAGCGACAATTCGGGGTCAACTCATCGATGCAAATGGCAATCGCTCTAATCGTGATGCTGTTGTCACTTTGATACCTACTGCTGGAGAGTTTGTTGGGAAAGACTTTAAACCCGATGAACCAGGATTTCAAGTGGAGGCGAAAGCGGGACAATTTACAGCTACGTTACGATCGCAACTCAAAGCCGAAACTGTCCGAATTCGGGCGATCGCTAATAATTTAGAAGCCTTTACTCAACTACAATTTGAAACGGCACTGCGTCCGAGTTTGGTGACAGGGGTAATAGATTTACGTTTGGGTGCTAGAGGTACAAATTATTACGGCAGTTTTCGTGATTTTCTCCCTCCTGACAAAGACAACGGAACGCAATTAGATTTCCACTCAGCAGTATTCGCCACTGGTGCGATCGGGGAATGGTTATTTACAGGCGCATATAACAGTTCTCGTAGCCTCAATGAAGATTGCGACTGTAATAATCGTCTGTTTAGAACTTACCAATCGAGTGAGCAAAATTATCCAGTCTATGGCGATAGCTCGAAAGTTGATGTCGTTGCTCCTTCTATTGACAGCGTATATCTGCGTTTGGAGCGTTCAACTGGTATCCCTGGATCTTCTCCTGATTATGCCATGTGGGGTGACTATAACACAGAAGAATTTGCGCGGCGATCGCAGCAATTTACTTCTATCACCCGTCAACTCCACGGTTTTAAAGCTAACTACAACTTAGGGAACTTACAAATTACAGGTTTGTATGGCAACCATTTAGAAGGGTTTCAACGAGATACTATTGCTCCTGATGGTACTAGTGGTTATTATTTCCTCTCTCGCAGAATACTGCAACCAGGTAGCGAAAATGTCTTTATCGAGTTAGAAGAACTCAATCGTCCTGGGACTGTATTAGAACGCAAACAGCTTAACCGAGGCCCAGACTACGAAATAGACTACGATCGCGGTACTTTATTATTCCGCGAACCCATCCTCCGCACCGATATTGATCAAGTCGGACAAGTATTGGTACGCCGGATTGTTGTTACCTATCAATATGACAGCGAAGATTCTGATAGTAATATCTATGCTGGTCGTTTGCAATATAACCTTTCCCGTAAGCTGAACCAAGAAAGCTGGATCGGAGCAAGTTACGTTCAAGAAAATCAGGGAGTGCGTGACTTTCAACTCTACGGTGCAGATGCGCTGATTTCTTTGGGTAATCAGGGTAACTTAATTGCAGAATATGCCCATTCGACTAATGATTCTGATGTTGTGGGAAAGGTTAGCGGTGACGCTTACCGGCTGGAAGCTGAGGGACAGATTACTAATGGGATTCAAGGTCGTGCTTATTATCGTTTTGCTGATACAGGTTTTGCCAATAATGCCACTATCAGCTTTGTCCCAGGACAAACCCGTTATGGAGCGCAGGTTACAGCTAAACTGGCCTCAACCACTAACGTCAGAGTGCAATATGACCACGAAGACAATTTTGGGATTGCTCCCCAACCCCTAGATACCTTTGAAGAACTGTTTGCACCGCGTTCTGAGGCGATACCTGGGAGCAAAGTTGATAATTCGCTGACGACGATTTCCGCCGGTATTCAACAACGTCTGGGTAAAGCTACTATTGATCTGGATTGGATTCATCGTCATCGAGAAGACCGCATTCCCGACAGCGCCCTAAGTAGTACTTCTGATCAACTGCGATCGCGTTTTTCAGTTCCCATTGCCAAGAACCTGACTTTTCAGGCGCAAAATGAATTAAGTTTATCTTCTCAAAAAGATACTGTTTACCCAGACCGTACTATTTTCGGGTTGAATTGGGCAGCAATCCCTGGTGTAAATATCAGTCTGGCCCAACAGTTTTACACTAGCGGTCAATATTCAGGTAATTCCATCACCAGCTTGAGTGTCAACGGTGAACACAAACTCGGATCAGATACTACTTTGACCGGTCGTTATTCAATTTTGGGTGGTGCGAATGAAATGACTACTCAAGGAGCAATTGGTCTAAATAATCGTTGGAATATTGCTCATGGATTACGGCTGAACTTAGCTTACGAACACGTATTTGGCAACTTCTTCGGACGGACTGGAGCAGGACAACAATATGCCCAACCCTTCGCTTTTGGTCAATCAGCATCTGCGATCGGATTTGATGGTGGCGATAGCTACAGCGTGGGGCTAGAATACTCTGATAATCCACAGTTTCAAGCCAGCGCCCGTTATGAACATCGTTCTTCTTCTAGTGGTAGCAATACAGTAATTACCGCAGGTGCTACGGGTAAAATTTCTCCGGCTCTGACCGCTTTGGTACGTTATCAACAAGCTGGTTCTTCCAATCAAAAGCTTTCAGGATTGGGAGATACTGCTAACTTGAAGGTAGGTTTAGCTTACCGCGACCCCAATAGCGATAAATTTAATGCCTTATTGCGTTATGAATATCGACAAAATCCATCAACTGTTCCTGACACCATCCTGTTAGGAAGTGGTACAGGTTCCCAAGACCATACTTTTGCTTTAGAAGCTATTTACGCTCCTAACTGGCAATGGGAATTTTATGGTAAGTATGCCTTGCGTAACAGTACTTCTTACATAGCTAGTGATTTAGCAGGTACTAGCACAGTAAATCTGGCCCAACTACGGGCTACTTATCGTTTGGGATATAGCTGGGATTTGGTGGGTGAGGCTCGTGTGATTAGTCAGCCTAACTACAGCGAAACAGGGTTTGTTCTAGAAACAGGCTACTACCTCACACCTAACCTGCGCCTTTCGGCTGGATATGTGTTTGGTAAAGTTGATGACCGAGATTTTTCTGGCACACGTTCGGCGGGAGGCGCATATTTAGGCTTTACGGTCAAACTCAACGAATTGTTTGAAGGCTTTGGACAACAAAAGATTCCATTACGCCAGCCACAAGAATCTGCAATGAAAACTTTGGTGAATAAACTTAAAGCCGCAACAACGGCGATGCAAAAGCGTGAAATATAAAACGGTTATTTGTAGAGACGTAGCACTGCTACTTCTCTACATTGGGTTGTAAACAACGGATGGGGAATTTTCACGATGATCAAACCAAAATTTCAGGGCAAATACCGCGTAGAGTCCACCCGTTTACCAAATCGAAATTATGCTGCGAATGGTTGGTATTGCATCACCATTTGTACTAAAGATTGCTTTGATTATTTTGCTCAGGTCGTGTCAGGTCAGGTAAAACTTTTGAAAATAGGATAAATTGCTCAAAAATGTGGGATAGAAATTCCCAATCATTTAAATTAAGTGAATATGAATTTCTATGATAGATTTTCGTATAAATTGGGAAACCTAAAAGCGGGCGATCGCAACTCATCTCCAATATGGTAATTCTAAACCTTCTATTAATGCCGTTGTTCGCTCCATAGTAAAACCAGTAATTCGTTAGTCTTCCCAATTTTTCAATAACTAACAATGAAATATTTATTTAAATATCTAAGAGAGATCAATAAACTTGCTCACAAAAGCCTTCCCAGGCGAAGTTATTCTCTATCTACACTACGCATTGTAGGAACGCTAATAGTTTCAGGTGCATTTCTAGCTCCACAAATCCTGTTGCCACCACAGTCTGCGCTGGCAGATAAAACTGGAATTTGTGCTGTACCGGGTAAGGATGGTGTTGGGACGATTAGCGGTATCCTCAATTCTTACTATCCCGGCGCAACGGGTGCAACAGTCGCAGTTGGTGCAATGTCAATTCCAGTGGGTGCTATTAACTCAGCAGGATCAACAACCCCCATCGCGGCTGGGGATTTGCTTTTGATTATTCAAATGCAAGATGCCGCAATCGATTCCACCAACTCCGATGCCTATGGTAATGGTGTTGGTGGAGATGTGACTCCCCCAGCAGGTGTGACAACAGTTCCACAACCTTTAGGTGCCAGTGGATGGACAAACTTAAATAAAGCTGGACGTTATGAATATGCTGTAGCAACAGGGCCAGTCAGTGGTGGGGCAATTCCTATTAGCCAGGGTACCGTCAACTCTTACTCGCAAAGTACTGCAACCACAGCAAAAGGACAGAGTACTTATCAGGTTGTGCGTATACCTCAGTACTCAAGCGGCACGATTAGTGGTGCAGTGACCACCAGTGCACGCTGGAATGGTTCATCGGGCGGGATTGTCGCCTTTGATGTCGCCGGACAACTCAACCTTGGTGGCGGTACAGTTGATGTAAATGGCTTAGGGTTTCGCGGCGGTGGAACGAATAAAAACGGTGTTACCAATGGCGGTAATGCTCAAACCAACTATCGCAGTACAGATACGGGCGCTGGTACTGGTAGTGATGCTCCTAAGGGCGAAGGTATTGCTGGTACACCCCGACTGGTTTCACAGCAACCATTTGGCTCTTTTAATGTCCGATCATCAACTGTCACTATCGACAATAGTACCCAAGGCTATCCCAATGGTGATGATGGTCGAGGTGCCCCTGCCAATGCTGGAGGAGGTGGTAACGAACACAACTCTGGGGGTGGCGGCGGTGCCAATGGAGGTAATGGCGGCTTGGGTGGGCGATCGTTCACATATACTGGTGGAGGTACAGGCTTAGGCTACTATGTTGGTGGTTTTGGTGGTACAGCTCTGACGGCAGACCCAACTCGCTTAGTAATGGGCGGTGGCGGGGGGGCTGGTGACGTTAACGATCAGGTTATGCCTTCAGGGTCAGGGGGCGGCGGCGGTGGCATGGTGTTCATTCGCGCTGGAAGTGTGAGTGGCACTGCCACCATTAACGCCAGAGGTGCAGATGGAATTGATAGTCCTGGGGGAGCAAACCCAGATGCAGGAGGTGGCGGCGGTGCGGGTGGTACAGCATTAATCACGGCTGCCGGAGGCAGTTTGGCTGGGCTGACGATTAATGCAACGGGGGGGACAGGTGGTGATCTAAACGAAAATGGCACTAATGAAACTGACGGGCCGGGTGGTGGGGGGGGGGGCGGTGCTGTCTATACAACTGGCGGCGTGACTGCTAATGTTAGCGGCGGCACATCCGGCTTGATCGTTAACGGTACAGTGAACAATAACACTTCAAACGGTGCAACGGCTGGCACAAGCGGTATCAATCAGACAGTTACTGCGGCTAGCCTTACAACCAGTATTTCTGGTAGTGCTGGCTGTGTACCTCAACTAACGGTCACAAAGACGACCAGCACACCGACGACGACTGCGGGGGGTACCGCTACTTACACCATTACCGTTGCCAATGCTGCCAATCGAGCCAGCGCCACTCAAGTTGATATTTCTGATGCCTTACCTGCTGGTTTTACCTATGCCTCTGTTGGTTCAGTTAACTTAACTGGTGGTGCAACTCGAACAACAACGACAAATCCAACTGTCGGGGCCACTAATCCAAGTTTTGGGCAGTTCACCATTCCCGGTGGAGGACAGGTGCAAATTACCTTCACAGTAAATGTGGTAGCGGGTAAGGCATTAGGCACTTATCAGAACCCAGCTACAGCAACCTATCTCGACCCTACCCGCACCACCACTAATGGAACAACCACCGCAACGTATAATTCCGCTTCCAGCACCGGAGAAGACGTTACTATTATTCCTCCACCTGTAACCGTGAGTGGAACAGTATTTAGCGATGCTGATGCAGATGTTACTATCAACGGCAGCGACGCAGGAAGCAATGCCGGATCGGCAAACCTGACCATTTATGCCGTCGATACTTCTGGCAAGGTACTAGATAAAATTACTGTCGCGGCTAATGGTACTTACAGTCTGGCTAACGTCCCTGCAAATTCCAGTGTGACGCTGCGGCTTTCTAATGACTCGACTGTAGCAATTGGGGCAACCGCACCCACAGCCTCTACCATTCCCAGTGGTTGGTATTATACGGGCGAAAACAAAAATGGCACAGTCGATGGGACGATCGCCACATTAGGTAATATTGCCCTGACCACTACTACAAGCAATCTCACCAATCAAAATTTTGGCATTCGTCAAGCCTACACCATCACTGCTGACCCCGCCCCGACAACCTGTAACCCAGACTACAGAACTGCCTTGAACACAGGGATTACTGCTGCTGGTGGGCAATTAGCAGTCGGAGCCTATGACTTAAACTGGACTGCTGAATGGATTGCTGGCCCCGCTAGCGGGCCTGGAACTCCTTATGCCCCGCCGCGCCCTGTGGGAGTCATGCCTGCGGTGGTAGTTGGCAAACTCGCCAGCACTTGGGTGACTGAACCAACCAATCCAGCCAATGCACGCTGGATTAGCTATCCATTCCGCTTATCCGTAAACACCGATGGCTATCATAATGATGCTGATTTAGATGGCATTCAAGCGGAAGGTAATAGTGGCTTCTCTGGGCCTGGCACCTCTGATGATGTGCGACTGAAATTCACCTCAACACTGACTTTGCCCAGTAATGCCAATACGATCTCAATTTCTTTACCCGTTGGCGTGGCGATTGATAATCAATTTGTCAGCATTAAGGTCAATGGGGTGGAAAATCTCGTGCCAACTCCGGCGGCAAATCCCATAGCTGCTGACTATGGGACAACAAAAACCGTTAACATCACCAACGGTTGGCAGGCTGGGGTAAACACCATTGAAATCATCGCCGATTCTGGCCCTGATCGAGTTGGTTTCTTCCTAGCCGTTCAAGCCACCACTACTCAAGTTTGTACTAACCCGAATGTTCTCTTGGTGAAACGGATTACAGCCATTAATGGCGATCGCACCAAAAACCCCAATGACAACACACCATTAAATACCTTCGTTGATGATACCACCTCGACTCGTAAAGCCGACGATAACAATGCTAACTGGAAGTCTGGTTATCTCGTGGGGGCAATTGACGGCGGTAAAGTCAAGCCAGGAGACGAGATTGAATATACAATCTATTTCCTGAATGCGGGTAGCGTTAATGCCAATACTGTGAAAGTGTGCGATCGCATTAGTGCTAACCAAAATTTTAAAGTCGGTGCTTATGGTACTAGCAAAGATATGCAATTGCAGCTAGGAACGAGTACAGTACTTGATTTAACCAGTGCATCGGATACAGCCGATCGCGCTCAATTGATTAGCGCTGGTGGTAGTGTTCCCGCTAATTGTTATCTCAAGGCGACTAATGATAATGGCACTTTAGTTATTGATGTGACTGGTAATACTGGAGTCCCAAATTTAACTACTATGCCAGGGTCTACAGGGCAAGGTTCACCTAATGATTCCTATGGTTTCTTGCGTTTTATCACGAAGGTGAAGCCCTAACTGTTAACTAACCTCTAAGACGCGAAATTGGACTGGGCTTTGCCCCGCAACCCTTTCGCATCTCTCCAATCCAGGAAATAATTTCAATTTTTCCACTATTACAAAACCAAAACAACTTATGTTCAAACATCAATTCATCGAGAAAAAGTCTAATAATCAACGCCAAAAAGACCAAAAGGGTAAATCCTACTCTACCGTAATTATACTGTCATATCTATTTTTAAACAGTACTTTACTACAAGTCTTACCAGCATTAGCGGCTAGTCCGACACCTGGTACTGTAATTGATAACCAAGCAACTGGTAGTTTTATTGATTCTACGGATAATACTGAAAAACCAATTGAATCTAACATCGTCAAAGTCACGGTGGCAGAAGTTGCAGGGATTACGATAACATCCGCAAATACACCTGGCGCTTCAACGGGTAGTACTAGCAACTTCGATTTTACAGTAACCAACGTCGGTAATGACCCAACCCAGTTTTTTATTCCCGATGCACCTTCGGCGATTAGCGGGGGTACAGCAGGGACATTGAAAATTGTTGCTTATGACCCAGATGGTAGTGGCCCAGCAGCACCAGTTGACCTGACCTCCAACAACATTACTGTGCCGAGTGGGGGTCGCAGTACAGGGACATTGTTAGGTGCGATCGCTTCTGCTAACAACGGTTCGATTCCCGCCGGTGCGTCGATTGTGGTGCGGGTTCCAGTCACCGTGACGGCAGCAGATAGCCAGACTGTGAGTGTGACACTAGGTAATACGAGTGGACAACCGAGCAATAGCAACACTCCATATATTCTGGGTGCGAATGGAAGTGGAAGCAACGATTTATACACTGTTGATAACGCCGATGGTACTTCCGGCGAATCGGCAGGCGCACCGATAAATGGCGATACGACAAATCATCGCCAAGAAGCGAGTGCAATCCAGACGGTGACGGTAGTCAATACTGTTGTCACGGTGAGTGGAACTGTGTTTAGGGATGCCAATGGTAACGTTACTATTGATGGCAGCGATGTGGGAACCAATGCCGGATCAACTAACCTGACTATTTATGCGATCAATACTGCTGGTAATGTAGTCGATAAAGCCACAGTCGCAGCTAATGGAACTTACAGTCTGCCCAATGTCCCAGTAAATTCCAGTGTGACGCTGCGGCTGTCTAACAACTCCACTGTAGCTATTGGGGCAACTGCTCCCACAACCCCTAGCTTGCCGAGTAACTGGGTGAATACTGGTGAGAACAAAAATGGCACGACTGAAACCACTACGCCCGGTGATATTGCTATCACTACGACGACGGTCAACATCATCACTAATCAAGATTTTGGGATTGAGCAACTCCCGGATACGACCAACTTAAATCCAGCGCCTCAAACCAATCCGGGCGGGACGGCAACGATTCAAGTGCCAACCTTAGCGGGAACTGACCCCGAAGATGGCGCATTGGGCAGTGGTAATAAATTCAAAATTGTCACCTTACCGACCAATGGAACGCTGACTTACAATAACGTAGCCGTGACTGCGGGGCAGGTCATTAGTAGCTATGATCCAACGTTATTGAAGCTTGATCCTCAAGATGGAGCGATTACCGTTAGTTTTACCTATGCGGCGATCGATGCTGCAAGCAAAGAAGATGCGACTCCTGCAACAGTGACGATACCCTTTGTCACTCGTGCCAATGTTTTATTAGTCAAACGGATTACTGCAATTAATGGCGATCGCACCAAAAACCCCAATGACAACACACCGCTAAATGCCTTCGTTGACGATACCACCTCGACTCGTCAAGCCGACGATAACAGCCCCAATTGGAAGTCTAATTATCTGTTAGGGGCAATTGATGCTGGCAAAGTCAAGCCAGGGGACGAGATTGAATATACAATCTATTTCCTGAATGCCGGTAGTAGTAATGCCAATACTGTCAGAGTGTGCGATCGCCTTAGTGACAACCAAGATTTTAAAGTCAGTGCTTATGGTACTAACAAAGATATGCAATTGCAGCTAGGAACGAGTACAGTACTTGATTTAACTAGTGCGTCGGACGCAGGCGATCGCGCTCAATTGATTAGTGCTGGTAATAGCGTTCCCACTAATTGTTATCTCAAGGCAGCTAATAATAATGGCACTTTAGTTATTGATGTGACTGGTAATACTGGAGTCCCAAATTTAACTACTATGCCAGGGTCAACAGGGCAGGGTTCACCTAATGATTCCTATGGTTTCTTCCGCTTTGTGACGAAGGTGAAGCCCTAACTTTAACGAACCCTCACGTTGTAGAGACGTAGCAGTGCTACGTCTCTACAATCTAGGGAAGAATTTAAATTTTTCAGTATTGAAAAAGCAAAACTACTTATGTTAAAACATCAATTCATCCAGAAAAAGTCTAGTTATCAACGCCAAAAAGACCAAAAGGGTAAATCATACCCCTGCGTAATTATACTGTTATATTTATTTTTAAGCGGTACTTTACTACAAGTCTTACCAGCATTGGCTGCTAGTCCGACACCTGATACTGTAATTGATAACCAAGTAACTGGTAGTTTTAATGATTCTACAGATAATACTGAAAAACAAGTTGAATCAAATATAGTTAAAGTAACTGTGGCAGAAGTTGCAGGGATTACAATTACAGCAGCAAATACACCCAGTGGAACAACTGGCAGTGCTGTCAACTTTGACTTTACAGTGACTAACGTCGGTAATGATCCGACACAGTTCTTTATTCCCGATGTACCTTCGGTGATTAGCGGGGGTACGGCTGGCACACTGCAAATTGTTGCCTATGACCCAGATGGTAGTGGGCCAACGGCAGCAGTTGACCTTACTGCTAACAATATTACTGTTCCTAATGGTGGTGAAAATACGGGGATATTGTTAGGTGCGTTGTTTACCGCCGTAGGCATCGCTTCTGCTAACAACGGTTCGATTCCCGCAGGCGGTTCAATTGTTGTACGGGTTCCAGTAACAGTCACGGCAAGTGGTGGACAAACTGTAAGTGTGACATTAGGCAATACTAGTGGACAACCCAGCAATAGTAATACTCCATATATTCTAGGTGCAAATGGAACTGGAAGCAGGGATTTATACACTGTTGATAACGCCGATAACATTTCCGGTGAATCGGCAGGCGTACCGATTAATGGGGATGCAACAAATCACCGCCAAGAAGCCAGTGCAATCCAGACAATAACGGTTGCTAACAGTGTCAGTATTTCCGGGACGCTTTACCGGGATGATAATCGCAACAGTACGAACAATGGTGAGCCTGGGATTGGAAATGTGCGTGTGATTCTCTACCAAGATACTGACAACAATGGTGAACTTGCTACGAGTGAAATCATCCAGCAAGTAACAACTCTCGCTGACGGTAGTTATCAATTTACCAACATCGCTGCTGGAACTTACAAAATCAAAGTAGATATTGCTGATATAGATGTGCCTGTAGGGTACACGCTGGGTACTCCTGATAATTTGCCAGTTACGGTTAATACTACCAATATCACCGGAGAAGATTTTGGTTTCTATCCGGCTTCTACCTGTGAATGGGATGCTCAACTCTACACAGGTCATTTTCCAATTCCAGGCGCACAGGCTAGCGAGACTGTAGCGAATGGTCTTTATGGTACAACTGGATTACCAACGCTCCGTGGCACTGCAAAATTTGGAGCGGCAAGTTCCGCATTTACTTTTAATGATCAATCTATAAGTGCAACTGCCCATCCGTTACAAACAATTATTAGCGGTGCGTTTCCAACTGAGGGTTATGTTCCGATTAACGGAGACTACACTTCACCAGGAAATGGTAGCGATCAACCCAACTGGGCGATCGTGTTTAAGCGGCAGGCACTTGCCAAAGGCAGAGTTACCTTGGGGCAAGCAGGAGCTTACATTGATGATTCAATGGAAGTTTATATTAATGGACTGCGGGTCGGGAATCCTGTTCTAACTTCTACTAGCAGCCTACCAGCAAGCAGCGTATCAACAGTTTCCGTCAATGCTGGCGATATTATTGAGATTCGCCTATCGAACTACGCCAATATTGGTGGCTTTAAGGTAACTACTGATTTTGTCTCTGACTTCGGCGATGCACCAAGCAGTTATGGCGAAGCTTCACACGCAATTGGTTGTGGTAATCCCTCCCTTGGCCCAACTGTAACTGGAGAATATAGTCAGCCTTACAGTGCCAATGCGGATGGTGATAGTGGCGATGATGGTGTGACTTTACCTTCAGGACTAACTGTAGGAAAGTCTGTATCAATTACCGTTAACGCTTCGACAGCAGGATTTCTCAATGCTTGGATCGATTTTAATAAAAATGGGGTCTTTGATAGTGGCGAACAACTCAATTTGACCAATGTCACTAATGGAACGGCTGCAACGGTTAATAATGTTCCACTCAATGCTGGAAACAATACTTTAACCTTTACTGTACCCAGCAATGCAACCCTTGGTAGTAGCTTTGCTCGTTTCCGGTTTACGACTAGTACAGTTGCAACACCCAGCCCAACAGGTTCAGGGGGAGTTGGAGAGGTGGAAGATTACCCAGTGACGTTAACAGGCCAACCTAAGCTAATTTTAGTTAAACGGATTACCCGCATTAATAACCAGGACTTAACCGATATTGTGGATGGTCGCAGCGACGTTTCTACTAACGCTACCAATTACGTAGCATCTCCTAATGACGTTGATGATGATAGCAGTAACCCATGGCCTAGTGGTTACTTGCGCGGATTGATCAACGGTGGGACAGTCAAGCCAGGAGATGAGTTAGAGTACACTATATATTTCCTCTCCAATGGTCTGGGTGATGTAACTAGTGTGCAAATCTGTGACTTAGTACCTACCAATACTACTTTTCTTCCTACTGCTTTTAATGGTATGACTCCTAGTGATGGCGGCTTACCAGGAGCAGATCAAGGTATTGCTCTTGGGCTTGGTTCTAGCACTCCTACGGCTTATCTTACCAATGCACAAGATGGCGATCGCGGACATTTTTATACACCTAACGAATCAGGCATTCCATCATCCTGTGGTGGTAACACTAATGGGGCTGTGGTGGTGAATATCACGCGGAGTCCAGATTTGTCAAATCTACCTCCAGCAAATGGATCTGGAACTCCAGCTAATTCTTATGGCTTTGTTCGCTTCCGCGCCAGGGTGAAATAGGGGCAGTTCCAATACGGTTCAGAAGTGAGGTTTTGTGCTTATACCAACCTATGTCTATTTTCTCAGACAGATAAGGCTTGTCTCACTTCAACTGGTTCACCTGTCAAGCTAAAGGGGCGGACTTCAGTAATTTTTACCTTGACTAACTGCCCTTTCAATTGTTTGATGTCGCCACTGAAGAATGTCAAACGATTACCGTCAGTGCGTCCCATCACCTGGGTTTGATCTTTGGGATTTTGGTCTTCTACTAAAACTTCTTCAATGCGTCCAAAATAACGTTGCGATCGCTCGGCTACTTTCAAGTTTCCTAAATGATTCAGGCGTTGGAGGCGATCGCTTTTAACTTCTTCACTCAGTTGATTGTCCCACAAAGCGGCTGGTGTCCCTGGACGCGGCGAATATGCTGCTGTGTTCAACATGTCAAAGCCAATATCTTCCACCAGTTTCAAGGTATTTTCAAATTGTGCTTCTGTCTCCCCAGGAAAACCGACGATCGCATCGGCACTAATGGAAGCATCTGGCATATACTGCCGAATGGTATCGATAATCCGGCGATATTTTTCATGGGTATAACCCCGCGCCATCGCTTTTAAAAGTTCATTATCCCCAGATTGAAAGGGAATGTGGAAGTGTTTGCACACCTTTGGCAATTCAGCACAAGCCTTAATTAATCTCTCTGTAAAATAACGAGGGTGGCTAGTAGCAAATCTTAACCTTTCAATTCCTGGTACATCATGGACGTAATAAAGTAAATCTGTGAAGTTGTGCAGATGCCGACCTTCTGCTGTTGCTCCTGGTAAATCTCTGCCGTAAGCGTCAATATTTTGACCGAGTAGAGTAATTTCTTTGTAGCCTTGCCTTCCTAATTCTTCCATTTCAGCGCGGATAGCTGACGGTGTGCGAGATTGTTCGATACCGCGCACATTGGGAACTACACAGTAGGTGCAGCGTTCGTTACAGCCGTAAATTACATTTACCCAAGCTGTTACTTTACTATCCCGTCGCGGCTGCGTGATATCTTCAATAATATGAACTGACTCGGTGGCGACAACTTGATTGCCGTCGAACACTGACTCCAACAAATCTTTGAGGCGGTTGGCGTGTTGTGGCCCCATTACCAAGTCTAATTCTGGGACTCGTCGCAATAGTGCTTCACCTTCTTGCTGGGCAACACAACCTGCAACGATGAGGGTTAAATCAGGCTGCTCATGTTTGCGCTTTGCTTGTCTGCCGAGGTAAGAATATACTTTCTGTTCGGCATTATCCCGAATTGTGCAGGTATTGTAAAGAATTACATCTGCATCATTCGGATCTTCTGACCATTCAAAGCCCATGTCTTCCAAAACGCCAGCCATGCGCTCTGAGTCAGCTTTATTCATCTGACAACCGAAGGTAGTGATGTGGTAGTGGCGTTTATAAGTGGTCATGGGCAATTCTGCTTAATCAGGGTAATGTATCTAAGGTTTTTTTCTATTCTAACCCGCGTAACGCAGTGTCTCTTTTTTACTCGCTGTCTCAGCTGTAGTCTATTCATCTGTAAATCACTGTAATATCATAATCCGGTTAATCAACCTGAGTAAAAATGTTTGTAGTCAGGACTGAAGTCCTGCTTTTGTTCGCGTAACCCTCTTTACGAGACGCTATGCGTAGCAAGATCCCCAAAGGGGTACACTACAAACTAACATTTTTATTATGGGAATTTTCGCCTAGAGTTAGATAAATTTAAATGCAGTTTTTTGCAACTTTATATATATAATAATAGACTTATCAGTGATAAATGCTGATATTTTCGCTGTCGCTTAGTTAACCAGTTAAAGTGAGGTTATTCTTTAGCCTCAAAGTCAACTTTATCATAAATATCTGATAGAGGAATTTGAAATTGAATAGAGGATAGTGTTAAAATACTACTCTCTTCTTCATATTCTGAGAAAATCCATTTTTTTTCGTCAGTTTTAGAATACTGTTCTACATGATTTTTGTACTGATCAATCAGAACATATTCTTGAAAACCAGGGATAGTGCGATAAGCTGCAAATTTTTCATCTATGTCATAGCTTCTGGTAGATTTGGATAGCACTTCACAAATCACTAAGGGATTAGTAATTGTATCTTTACGTCCTTCAGAAAATTCTAATGAACCTGCAACAACCATGACATCAGGATATGTATGAATTCGCTTTTTGGGAATCCATAGACGTTGATCAGTGATGAATACTCGATAAGGTTGCCGCTTCAAAGCAAAATTGAGGGCTGCATAAAAATTACCAGCTATTTGGTTGTGATTTGGTGTTCCGCCTGTCATGGGTATAATTTGACCATCTATATATTCATGACGATAGTCGGAAATGATTTCTAGTTCTAGGTATTCTGTGGGAGAATAGTCGCGTTTTTCTTGTAGTTGCATAGGGCAAGATTTTTTGGTATTTTTGATTTTGCATTGACCGGATGCAAAAAATTTATGTCCGATCAATGCTATTCGTTTTTACTGTAGCGTTGTTTTTTAACGCACCAGGTAGCTAAGGGAAACGCAGAGGAACGCAAAGGGGTTATTAGGCTGGGTTCCAGGTGCCGTGGAAGCTGTGGGGGATGACGCTGGGTAATCCTAGTTTGCAAACGGGTTCGGCATCCAAGCGATCGCTATCAAATACCCAAACTTCGCTATTATGAGAATTAGCATCGTAGACAACGGTTAGTACCCAACCTTGTGCAGGGTTTTGGGTGTCTTGGGCGGGGATGGGTTCTGAAGGATAACGGTTTTCTCCTAAGTCTGCTTCGGTGAGGGTTTCGGTTTTGTTATCGAAGCGGGCGATCGCATTTACTACTTCTTGGCTAATATCTGTTCCTGAACGGAATGTTGACATATATGTGTAGCGTGAAGCTTGTCCTACGTTTTGCTGTGGTACATTCGGAAATTCGCAGTGTCCGTTGAATAGTTGCTGAATTGACGTAACTTTACCAGTTTGGGGATGCAGATGAACTCGCGTTAGTGTACTTTTTGCTGGGGTGTGAGTCTCACCTGTAGCTACTTCCTTGAGATATTGGTTAGTTTGAAAATCTTCATAACGGGCGATATCCACAATTACTGAGCCGTTAGCATCTAAATAACCGTTAGCAAAATGCCATTGAAACCAAGGTTCGGTTTCTCCACGACTCACTACAGATAAGGTTTCTCGATCAATAACTAAAATCTGAGTTCCTAATCTAGGTTGCCACTCTAGGGAATCACTATAGTTGTTTATTCCTATTAGCAGGGGTAAGACATTCAACCGCACTGGCGGAATGAAAAATACAAGATACTGCCCTGCTAAAACAAAATCATGCACTAATGGTACACCATCTAGCTGATATGCGGCTTGTTGGATAATCCGGCCAGTCGAATCGCTTTTGTAAATATTAAGTGTCGCATTTTGTCTAGGGCTGATGCCAAAGTTAAAAATCTCCCCTGTTTGCTTGTCACGCTTATAATGTGCGGAATAGTTTAATCCTTTGCTTAATCCGCCTAAATCATCTTCGCCCCAAGTTTCTAAAGTTTGTAAATCCAGGGCGTGGGGTTTACCGCCTTCCCATAGTGCCAAAAGTTTATCTGGAAGTGCTAGCACTGAGGTGTTAGCAGCATTTTTTATGGGCTTTTGCCATTGATTCCAAATTGGCCCTGGTGCAGTCATGCCATAATTGCCGTAGAGTAATTTACCTGCTGCGGCTTCTTCTTGATAGCCAGAGGTTTGCACGTACCGATAAACCCCGGTTGCACCTGCATCGGTAAAATTTACAGCCAGAATTGCTCCATCTCCATCAAACCAGTGTCCCATGCAAATGCCACCGCGTTCTAGCCGTGCGGGGCCATTGCGGTAAAGTGTGCCACGCAAGCCATCTGGAATTTTGCCAGAGATAATTGGCAGTTGGGTAGGGGAGAATTCTTTTGCAGATGCAATCGCACCTGCCCAAGCTTTTTTAGTTGACTTTCTCTCAACAGTATGCATTTTAAAGGTTTGCTTGATAAATTATCGATGTACATAGTTGCATTCTTACATTTTTATCTTTGTTGCAATTTTTTAACAATGCCTCTGGCTGTAGATGTATAGAGGCTTTGACATGATATTAATTGTTATATAGGATTACTATTTGATTTTTGAACGAAATTAAGTAACCCAAGTTGCTAGTTACTCTTATGGGCGATCGCTTTGGGACAGTAAAGCAATAAAATGCCCTCCAAGAAGAGAAAATTAGGAGGGCTAAATGCTAAACGAAATAATTTCCATATATGCTATCATAGACGACCTGTTAAAGGCGATTGGGCATAATGAAGATTGTCGTCGAGAGATGAATGACGCAGAAATTATTACAACGGCAATAACATCGGCGATGTTCTTTAATGGTAATCATAGTAAGGCTTGTACCTATATGAAAGAACATAAGTTGATATCTAATATGTTAGAAAAGTCACGATTTAACCGGAGATTACACAGTGTCTCAATGTTAATCAACGACTTGTTTCATCAAGTGGGAATGGCACTGAAGGAAATTAGTGATTCCACTGAATATCTTTTAGACTCGTTCCCAGTGCCCATCTGCGATAACATCCGTATCTTTAATGTAAAAATAATACAGTCGGCGCAGTATAGAGGTTACATCGCATCGAAAAAACGATATTTTTACGGGGTTCGAGTTCAGTTATTAACAACCAAAAATGGTATTCCTGTCGAATTTGTGTTTATGCCTGGTAGTGCCAACGATGTACGTGCTTTAAATGCCTTACCCTTGAATCTACCACCTGGTAGTGAAATTTATGGTGATTCAGCTTACACCGACTACACGATTGAGGATGACTTGGAACAAACAAGTCACATTTCTTTAAAAGTCATGAGGAAAAAGAACTCCAAGCGTCAAGACCAGCCTTGGAATCAATATATTAAACAACATACTCGGCATTATATCGAAACTGTGTTTAGTAGTATCACTTGTGTTTTTCCAAAATCAATACATGCAGTCACTTATCAAGGGTTTTTACTTAAGCTACAAGCATTCATTTTTTCTTTTACTCTTCAACAAGCTTTTATTGAATAAGTAATTTATACAACTAATAGGCATTTAAGTAGCTGAATGCTGGCAACAATGGCATCGGCACGTTGGCGCTAGGCACCAACTTTGTTGTACGCGATCGCATGAATTGAGTGATAACAAGTGCATATCAGTCGATAACCAGCAACTTGGGTTAAGTATTGTAGAGTGTGTTAGAACGGAGTTCGTAACGCACTATTATCAAGGGTTTGATGCCGTACTCTCTGTGCTAACACATCCTACGTATATTTTCTCCAAATCAAACCGGATTCCTATAGCAATTTTAAAAATGATTGCGACAGATGGACAGAGAAAACCTAGATACACTGAGCGGTTTCCAATCCAAAATCTAAAATTCAAAATCCAAAATGGTATTAACTGAGCTAGCTCATGGTAACCAATAGGAATAACCACTAAATTGAAGTCAATCAACATTCCAAGTGGTTCAAAATACTATGATTAGCCAACAAACAATAGATATCGTCAAATCTACAGCACCTGTCTTGAAAAAGAACGGTCAGCAAATTACAACTCGGATGTATGAAATTATGTTTCAAAACCATCCAGAAATTAGAGAGCAATTTGATATGTCTGCTCAAGCAAATGGTTCTCAGCCTGCGAGGTTGGCTACAGCAGTTTATGGCTATGCTGCCCAAATTGATAATTTGCCTGCTTTAAAATCGATGGTTGAAAAAATTGCTCATCGTCATGTGCAGACTCATGTTACACCAGAGCAATATCCTATTGTTGGAGAAAGTTTACTGCAAGCGATGAAAGATGTTTTAGGGGAAGCAGCTACAGAAGAAGTAATGGCAGCTTGGACTGAAGCTTATCAGGCATTGTCTCAGGTGTTTATCAACAGAGAACATGAGATATACAGCGATTCTCAATTGTGTGAAGTATGCTAAAAAATTTAACCTCTAGCCCTTTCTCGACAGTTATCAAGATAATCAGCTTTGTTTATATTGTTAACTGTTGAGCGGCTTTTGTCTAAAACGTCTTGCGGTTTAGTATTTACATCACGGTAGTATCTAAATACAATCTCCTGCAACTCAATTGCATTGACCTGCAACTCAATTGCATCGACCTGCAACTCAATTGCATTGACGTGCAACTCAATTGCATTGGCTTGCAACTCAATTGCATTGGCTTGCAACTCAATTGCATCGACATGCAACTCAATTGCATTGAGCTGCAACTCAATTGCATCGACCTCCTTCCCAAAGGATTTGGAAAATCGGAACTGCTAAACCGCTAACGGGTTGTGCTGCTAAAGATTCGATTACTGTCATAAGATTATCAGTTAATATACTTAAAAATTAAAGCAAAGTTGTATTATCCAACTCTAAGCTCTATTATGACAACTACACCAAGCTTCAATTCCTGGGTTATCTGTCCCCAACCAAATCCTAAAGCCAACTTGCGTTTATTCTGCTTCCCCTACGCTGGTGGGAACTCGGCGATTTTTCGCACATGGCCTAATAATCTTCCTAGTAATGTCGAAGTCTGTGCTGTGGAATATCCGGGACGGGGAAGACAGATTAAGTTAGCACCCTTAACGCGATTAGAATCTCTTGTTGAAGCGATCGCTCCAGTTTTGTTACCATACTTAGACAAACCATTCGCCTTCTTCGGTCACAGTATGGGCGGATTAGTTAGCTTCGAGTTGACCCGTTTACTTCGCTCTCACTATAGTCTTACTCCCTTTCACCTCTTCATATCTGCTCGTCGCGCCCCGCAAATCCCGCCCACAAAACCACCCCTCCACATCCTATCAGACCCTGATTTGCTCAATGAGCTACGTAGTCTTAATGGTACACCCAAAGCAGTACTAGAAAGCCAGGAACTGATGCAGATGTTCCTCCCCATTTTGCGGGCAGATTTTGCCGTTTTAGAAACTTATATTTACACTCAAAAACAGCCTCTGGAGTGTCCGATTACTGTTATTGGTGGTTTGCAAGACCAAGAAGTTAATCATGAGGCATTGCAAGCATGGCGAGAGCAGACGATCGCAGCTTTCTCATTACATGAGTTCAACAGTGACCACTTTTTTATCCATTCACAACAAGAATTATTATTAAAACTTATATCTCAAGAATTGCAGATGCGTCAGCGCAGCTTGTACTAGTACAGCGCGGTTTGAAACAAGCAAAAGCCTTGATATACAAAATTCTTGACTTTTGACTTCCGCCTTGCGCTACTAGTCATCATACAAAAAAGAGTTAGGAGTCAGAATATAGAATTTTCCTGACTCACTGAACTTCTGATGTACAATATTGAGACTTATTGTTTTTGGGTAGCGATCGCTAACTTTGCCCCTTCAACTTGACGTACCCGATCCATCACCGCTACTACCCGACCATAATCAACTTTTTCATCAGCATTAATAATTACTAACACTTCTGGGTTAGAACCAACTAGAGTACGTATTTGCTTTGTCAAATCATCAATCGCAACTGGTTTACGGTTTAGGCTTACCTGTTCTTTTTCATCTACCGTAATTGTAATTTTAGTGGGAACTTGCTGTTGTTTCGCTGTGGTAGCCTTGGGTAAATTTACTGGTAAACCTTCTGAACGCGTTAAAAACAGAGTTGACATGATAAAAAATGTCAAAATTGCAAATATCACGTCAATCATCGGCACGATGTTGATCTGTAATGGAAGTTCTGGTTCATCTGGTAGACGCATAGGTTTTTTCTCCTCGTTCATAACGACGGCGGTAAAGTAATTCTAGCTGTCCCCCATACTCTTGAATTAATGCAATTTGCCGTTGGTACAGTCCTCGAAAGGTATTGGCAAACAAGAGTGTAAAGATAGCAACGATCAATCCTGATGCGGTTGATACCAAAGCTTCACTAATCCCAGATGTAACACCAGTTGTTTTAGTACCTCCCACATCACCAAGGTTTAGGGAGGCAAAAGAAGCTATTAATCCTAACACAGTGCCGAGAAGACCCAACAGTGGGGCTAGCCCGATAATTGTCTCGAAAATGTTTTGGAAGCGTTTGAGTACAGGTATCTCAGCTTGAGCTTCGCTTTCTAATGCCAAACGAAATTCTTCTGGATTTGGTTCTTCCAATTCTAAAGCAGCAAGAAAAATACGTGCCAGTGGTAAATCTGCGTTTTTCTGAAGTTTATCCATTGCACCGACAACATTATCGAGTCGGTAGAGATTCAAAACATCCCGCACCACACGGCTTTGACGCTGATTTATCCGTACCCAAAATCTGATCCGCTCGATGATCAGTGCCCCACCCAATATCGAAAACGCCAACAGGGGCCACATGACCACACCGCCTGCTGCAAACAAATTTTGAATTCCCATGTAGTGCCTCTATAACCTCATCCACAATACAAAATCAGACTACCAGAATCTAGATAAAAGCTGAAAGTTTTTCTCAATAAAATATAATGATAATTTTTTCAAATTTAATACTCATGATTTTTATTTACTTATCCGTTTGTTTTACATAAAATAATTTAATTTGATTGAAACAAAAATTAATTTTGTCCAAAAGCCCTGATATTGGCGGTTTGAAAAGATGTTTTGCTAGTGCAGGATTCTATAACGTAATCGCAAGTAATTTTAATTTTTTACTTGATATTTGTAACATTGCATTCTAAAATAGCTAAATTAGTGAGAATAGGTAGCAATAGCTATGAGCTTTTCTGGCATTACTGTCGAGCAACGTTCCAAAGAAGTTGAGGCTCTCAAGTCTTTTCTGACTTACAGTCTGATAGGTTCACTGGCGCTGCATATCGGCGTACTGTCCTCAGGCATAGGTAATTATTTGACGAGAGTGCCTAAAGAAGATGATGATGCGATAGAGTTAGCGATCGTTGATTCTCCGGCTGCGGAACCAGAAAAACCGCTTGAAAAAATTCCAGAAGAACCCAAGAAATTACCAGAAGTTGTTCAAAAACAGTCTATAGAAACTCCGCCAGTACAAAAAACAGTACAAGAATTTATTGAAAGACCGAAAATTCAACCAGTTGAACAACCAAAACAAACTACTCAAATTCAGCCAGTTGAGCAACCAAAACAAACTACTCAAAATCCACAGCCAACAAATACGCAAATTGCTCCCAAGCCATTCGTCCCTGTGACAACTGTTGCTCCTCAAGGTGGCGGTGGCGGCTCTGGTGTTGGTTTAGGCTCAGGTAGTGGTATTGCTGTAGGTACAAGTAGTGGTACTGGCACTGGCGGAGGAACTGGTACTGGCACTGGTGGAGGTACTGGCACTGGCACTGGCGGAGGAACTGGCACTGGAATTGGTCGTGGTACAGGCAGTAGTATAGGCAATGAACCAACAAACCGTCCGCCAGTAGCAACAGCGCCAACAGCACCAACACCTCCAAAAATTACTCCAAAAATTAATAGTTCAGGTAATGCTAACGGTCGTGCAGCCTGCCGCGAATGTAGTGCCAAGTATCCAGAGGCAGCAAGACGGCGAGGAGTTGAAGGCAGAGTAGAAGTAGCCGTCGATACTGATGCACAAGGTAATGTTACCAATGTACGGGTTGCTCGTTCCAGTGGAAACCGTGACTTGGATGAAGAAACCATGAGACAAGCGCGTAACTGGAAATTAAAACCCGCAGAAGGTGGTAGACAAGGGGTATCTATAGCTACTGAATTTGCCATAAAAGGTTCACGCCGATCGCGTCAAGTTCAAGAACGGCAAGCACGAAGACAAGCAGAAGAAAAAACTCGGCAGACAACGGCTGCAAACTCCACACAGGAAACTCCAGGACGTAGGCGCAGAGAGTTGCCACCTTCATCTAATGGATCTACAGTCAGAAAACCAGCAATATCTGGATTTAGTCGGCGACTGGAACCTCAAAGAGAGGAAAGTCTTCCTACAAACTCATCATCTGGAGCTACGACAACTCGTACTCAAGGAAGCAGTATCCAACGTGAGCAAAGGGCTACCGATTCATCACAAAAGCCACAATCAACCACAAATCGGCGGCGGCGGCGAGATAACACTAGCCAGAACAAGTTGCGGGATTCTTTGCGCCGTTTACGCCAACAACCTCAATCGCTTCAATCACAACCTGCTGCTCCCAGTCAAGAGTAGCTACGGTGTATGCTAACTTACTTTTATCTATCACCTTGCAAAGCCAGCTCGATCTTCTTCCAAAGAAAGAGGTAGAAAGAGGTTAGTCGAACTCAACTTAATCTAAATCCGTAGATGGACGCAGATGGACGCAGATAATTTTGATAATTAATTATCTGTGTTCATCTATATTTTTTTAATTAGTTATGAATGAAGAAGGTGAGTGATGCAGCCTAAAGTTATTTTTGGGAATGCTGCTAGCGAAGGTGCAAATCGCTGGGGTTGGTTTATGGGTTACTTCATCACCCCAGATGATGATCCTCGCTCAACCACAGCACTAGAAATAAAGTGGGGTGTCCATAAAGCAGGAGACAGTAGAACTGAGTGGGGAGTAAATGATACAGCCGCGACTCTTTCGATTTTGATTAATGGCCAATTTTGCCTTCAGTTTGAGGATCGCGAGATGATTCTATCTCGTGAGGGTGATTATGTGCTGTGGTCTGCGGGTGTGCCACATTGTTGGGTTGCTCAGTCTGACTGTACTATTCTGACGGTGAGATGGCCTTCAACACCAGGTGATAGTGTAGCAGTGCGATCGCCACAATAATAAAAATAATAATTTTCAACCCACATTCCGCACTTCTTCGGAATAAAGGAGTAACTATCTATTTTTATAGAAACAACTGAAAGCTTTCTTGGCTACAACCTAAATAACGTTTTGTGCTATACGAATTTTCATGTTAACGAACTTTGGGGGTTTAAGTCCCCAGCAAGATAGGCAGCACGTTTTGTGTCGGGGTCTAAATCCCCGTCACAAAACGTAATTGCGAATTGCGTTAGCGCAGCGTTAGCGAGGAACGAGCGTCATTGCGAATTGCGAATTGGTTTAACAAGTTCCTGCTTTCTATCTGTAGTTCTACTTGTAAGTCATCCTAAATATTTATTTATGCACTGATTTTCAAAAATCCTAGCCACAAAAAAGAGGTCTTTTTTGACCCCTTACCAATTCTCTAAAATAATGTTTTATCTACAGCAATTAAATCAAGCCAGTATTAGCGCCTTGCTTACCAGTTGCTAGTTCCACCTTGATGATTGTGCCACCTGCTTTTTGAATGCGTTGCTGTTCGCGGAACCAATTCTCATAAGGAACTAGCTTAGTGAAGTAAGTATTTTGGAGTTCGCGTTGGGTACGAATTCTGGTTTGGCTAGGAACTAGAGCGGTGATTTTAAAGAAACGGGCCATGTTTTGAAAATCTCCTGTAAAATTTGTGAAAACTTTTTTTATCTCAAAATCTTGAGTGCAAATCTTTTAATCATTCAAAGGCTGGAAATCAAACATCAATACTAGACCACCAACACTCATCACTGATAATTTACCAAGATAAGCAATATAACGTTCTAGCACTCACGGTTGATTTCCAGACCTTAATAAAGTCGCAGCTAAATTCTTAAGCGCAAACTAATTCTTAGCTTAAGCCAGAAGAGATATAGTCTAAGTAAACACCCATTTCTTTACCAGCATCAGAACCAACCAAACTAGCGGTTACTTCCTTGATTGCTTGGATAGCTTGCACGGTAGCACCAACGGGAACTCCTAAAGAGTTGTAGGTTTCCTTCAAGCCATTTAATACACGCTCATCCAAAATGGAAGGATCGCCAGCTAACATAGCGTAGGTGGCATAGCGGAGGTAGTAGTCCAAATCACGGATGCAAGCAGCATAGCGGCGGGTGGTATACATGTTGCCGCCGGGACGAGTGATGTCAGAGTATAGCAAAGATTTTGCTACAGCTTCTTTAACGATCGCAGCAGCGTTAGCACTGATGGTGCTAGCAGCCCGGACTCGCAGTTCGCCAGTTGCGAAGTAGCCTTTTAGCTTTTGTAAAGCAGAAGAGTCTAGGTATTTACCTTGAACGTCTGCGGAGTTAATTACAGCAGTAATTGCGTCTTGAGCCATGTTGTTAATTCCTTATTTCCAACCGTATTGCAATACTTGTGTTTCGGCAGAGAAACAGCATCACCCTATAGCAGGGCACCAACTAAGTAGTCGAAGTAAGTACCAGCTTCAGCAGCATCATCACCAGACAGCAATGTAGTAGCTACATTTTTCAGTCCACGGATACCTTCAGCAACACCATCAATAGGAGTTCCCAAGGACTTGTACAGTTCACGGGCACCGATAACACCAATTTCTTCGATGGGGGTAACATCACCAGCAACGATACCGTAGGTAACGAGGCGGAGGTAATAATCTAGGTCACGCAGACAAGTAGCAGTCAATTCTTGACCGTAAGCGTTACCACCAGGAGACACAACATCAGGGCGCTTTTGGAACAGTTGATCGCCAGCTTGCTTAACCAGGCGCTCACGATTCTCTGTCAAAACTTGAGCAATCCGCACACGGCGCTCACCAGTAGCAACAAAGGATTTGATCCGATCCAATTCACCAGGGCTGAGGTAGCGAGCTTCTGCATCAGCATTCACGATAGCTTTCGTGACGATACTCATTAATGGATTCCTCCAAATACGAATGAAACCAGGATTTGATTAAACTAGTGCGACTTTAAATTCGGTTCACTGAGTTTCTTTTCTCGTTCTTTTAGATACAACAGTTTAATAACTGTTACGGCTAATAAATTACGAGTTTTCTTGAGTCAACACTAGTAAACAAGCTTTGAAACTCAGTTACCTTCCGCAAAACATTTTCCGGCATTCTGTTGAGCATTTATTACTGCTCTTAACACTTTGTAATATTCTTTTTCAGAATTTCGAGTTTTAGCCTTAATCTGAGAGCAATATTACGAAAGGTTACGAAGGGGGCAGGGGACTGGGGACAGTAAATAATCTGTACCCTATTCCCCATTCCCTATTCCCTATTCCCTATTCCCTATTGGAAAGCGGTTGTAAGGTACAACATCTTCACCGAAGTAACGGCTATATTCTGGGCTATCGATTATTGCTTCTACAGCAGCCAACAAACTACTATCAGCTAGCAGATTGTGATATTGGCGAATTTCTTCCTGATCTGCGGGTGTACGCCCCAACAGGTGACGGAAGAGTAACTCAACCACCTTGGCATGAGGATAAGGTGATAAGAAGCGCTGGCGATAGATTTCGGAACTAGCTAGTTGACGCACAAACTCCCGGACAGAAATTTCACCATTTTGGAGTTTGCCCTCTAGGTCACTACGGCGGAAATTATCAGGCACTTCACCGCTAAATACATCCAAGACTTGACGGTAAATGGCGTTAATTGCCTGTTGTCTTTCGGCTTGGCTTGTGGTTTCAGTTAGACGGTAAATACGTGCATGTTTACGCACAGCCACTTCCACTGATTGTCCGTTTCCATAGTTGTAGGAACGACCCAGTTCAGCAAAGGAAAGCTGACCATTTGTTTGCGCTGCTATATCTGCGATCGCCTGTGTCAAAAGCGGCGTATCGCCAGCTCCAACGCGGGCTTGCACTGGCTTAAAGCTCGGTACAACTACGTCATCGTTTTGCTTGGTAAGCTGGTTGTACAGCTTCTCCGTATTCGGGAAGTTTGCCGCAGGTAGGGTCGGGAAGCGACGGTAAGGCACCGTATCTTCACCAAATACCTCGTTATATTCCACACTATTTACCAAAGCAGCAATAAAGGCACGAATACCTTGAGTAGCCAAAATCTGGTTATACTTACGGATTTCTGCTTGGTCTAGTGGCGCACGTCCCAAGAAGTGTTTGGTTCCCAACTCAATCACTTTGGTGTTGGGGTAAGGTGTGTAGAACTCTTTCAGGTAGAGGTTAGAATAACCCAAACCTTCAATAAACTCCTTCACACTAATTTCGCGATTACCCAGCTTGCTTTCCCACGCCGTAAATTCATTTTTGGCGATATAGGGTGCAATATCCCGTTCAAAAATCTGGCGATACGCAGCACTAATCAAAGTTTGCACTGCAACTTTGTCACTGGTATTCGCCACCAATTTGAAGATTTTGCTTTGTTCGCGTTGCTTGCTGACGCCTTGGTTAATGCGGAACTGAATATCTGGTTCTGACCGATTTTCTGTTACTGTACCCAATGTCACAAAGCTCGGCGTTACTTCCTTCTGAACTTTCGCTGCAACATCTTCACGAATACTACCAACACGCAATTGTCGCCCTGATACACCACCAGGAGTCAGATACCGTTCGTAAGGAATTGTATCTTCACCAAATGCTTCGCTGTATTCTACGCTGTTAATAATGGCATCAACTACCGCGTAAAAGCCCTGTTTAGAAGCGATATCAAAGTACTTGTTGATTTCTTGACGACCATAAGTAGGACGACCCAACAAGCGGCGGTGAATATATTCGATCGCTTTACAAACATAAAGCGATGACCAGTACAAATTGCGGAATACATCTGACTTAGCCAAAGCACGGATAAACTCTCGTACAGAGATGTCGCCGTTTTCCAGCTTGATTTCCAATACCTTCGGGCGCTGACCTTCGTAAAGATCGCGACCGAAAACTTGCAGGTAAGCAGCTTTAATCACTGCTTGCGTGGAGCTTTCGGAGAATCTGACGCTAGAACCTTTGGCAGCTTTTCTACCAATAGTACCAGGCAGTTGATCTAACTTGAACACCTTGGGACCAAGGGTACCAGGAGCTTCACCCCGCGCGTTGGGATTGCTGTTTTGGTTATTAATCCCTGCGCCTTGGTGAATCAGGATGCGCTTAGTATCCTTGCCAAAAGGAGCCGGACGGGTGCTGGGGTTGCGAGTTTCTTTCGGGAAAATCGCCCCAAATTGAATTTCCAAGGGGTCATTACCAGAACCATAGGGATGTTGGTCTGGTAGTGGTTGTTCGTAAGCAGCAAATGTGGTTATAAACTGAGGTATCTTGCGGAAAGGCGCACTGTAGTTAAACAGGTCTTGCTGCGGCCCCCAGTTGCGACATTCTTGTGCCTCTTGACCAAGACCCCGGAGGTAAGGTACTGTCTCTTCGCCAAAATAGTCGCTGTATTCAGCAGAATCTACTAAGGCATCTATTAAAGCTGGCAGACCACCGTTAGAAACAATCGAGAAGTATTTTTGTACTTCTTCGCGGCTACTTGGCCCCCGTCCCAAAATGTGACGAAAAGCTAGTTCAATGACTCGGCTGTTAATAAAAGGCTGGTAAAACTGTTTTTGGTAAAGGGGAGATTTAGCTAGACGACGGACAAATTCCTTTACGGAAATGTCGCCATTTTTCACCTTGGATTCTAGATCAGATATCGACAAGCTATAAGCACGGGTAATATCGCGCTCAAAGATTTGCCGATATGCAGCCTTGATTACCTCATTTTTTTCGCTACTTGACAACCCAGTTTTCATTACAAACTTGGGACGCCGTTCTGCCGCATTAAAATAAATTTGCGGCAGATCCAACCCTTGCTGGTCGCTAGAGGGGCGTTGGCGGACTTTATTTGAAGGTGTGGCTGCTTTGAATTCTGTTAACAAAACATCCATGTACTGAGACACAATCTCTGTAGCCTCAGGATCTTTGCGGAAAAAGGAAAGTGACCCAGCTTTGATTTCTTGCAAAGCTACCAGCGTTGCTTCACCAGAGCAGGCATTTTCAATTATTTCCCGCAAACCCCGTGTGTTCACCGCTATGATGTTGGGGTCGCCAGCAACGATCGCATAAGTAGCGTAGCGCAAGAACCAGGATAAATCCCGCAAGCTCTTGGCCATGTTGCTTGGGCCATATCGAGCAATGTTAATTGGTCTGAAACCCGGAGGTGTCGGGCCACTGGGGGATGAGTTAAATATTGAGCGTAAATTTTCTAGGAACCCACCACGACTTTCAACGTAGGTTACAGTTCCCAGTTGCATCCCTTGCTGAACATTAGCACCAGCACTAACAGGTACTATTTCTACTTCTCTGGGCTTTTCTAAAAAAGCCATTGGTGAACCACCGACAAAAATCCGGTTGGCAGCCCGAGATACAATAATCTCGGCATTATCCGTCAGCGTCTGGGAAATTTCTAGACGCTTTGCACCAGATGCAAAATAGCTTGCCAGTTCATCTAATTCACCACTTCCCAAAAAGCGGTCTTGCTGCTCGGCTTGGGTAATTGTCGCTACAGCTAGGGTTTGATATAGTTGCGGACGCGCAACTGAGCTTCCACCACTTGCCTTAACACTCATCGGATTTGTAAAACTCCCATCATAATCATTTATGTGTTAAGTCTGGATCGCTTTGAGGCTTGACACATCGGTGCGTCTGTGCTTTATAAGCTTGAGAGTAGTGCCTGCAAAACTGCCAGTAAATTAACCCGGTTAGCTTTTAGATTAGAACGTTTTGCGTTCTCAAAGCTGGTTTATTAAGAACTGTGTAGAACCTGTAGCTTAGATACATCCAGTCTTAAGAGTACATACTCTTTTTTGGCTGAGACAAAATCTAAGTTTTGTAACTAAGAAATAGGCTAGGCACGGTCTACTGATGCCAGAAGCCTCTATTTTGATGTTTGTGGCAGTGTCCACCCTACGATTATTACAACTTATACAAAATTTTAGTTGAAATCAAATTGCCTATGGCAATGTCAGTGGACAGTAGTCATTAGTCGATGTTAAGTTATTTTTGCTACTAATAGTTAAATATTCATAAATAACGCCAACGGGAAATAATTCTTCAATATCGTCGAATTAAGGTTTAGCTATCAGCATTCTATATAGGGAAAATACTATGAGACAAGGTTGTAAATTTAATTATCTATTTAATGCTACACTGTCTGCGATCGCAGTTCTTTTGGCAGTCACTCCTGCAAATGCGCTTCCAGAGCAAAATATCAGTACTGTTGTTAAGTGGGCAAAGACCAGACCTCAACTACCAACACTGAGATACAACAGCGAAGCCCACGGCTACGAGGGTACAAAGGGAAAATTATACTTTTATGCTGATGTCACTTCTCAAAATGGGATAGTGAATAAAGAAGGTATAACCGTTAGTGGTGATAAACGCCTTAAATTCACCACAAAAAATGCTAATGCAGTGAAATTGTTACAAAATATTTATAATTCTAATATTGCCAATGATTTCCAGAAGTCCCGATATATCACCAAAGTTGGACGTGACCAGTTTTATCGTGGACAAAAGTTTGCTTACATAACTGCTGAGGTGCAGGGTGGGTCATCATTTCAGATAATTCCCTTGAATAAATTGCAAGAGTTTATAGATAATGCTAAATATTGCCAAACCAATCAGTGCGACGTTTAATTAGGGATTTCCAAGAAAGAAATAAACTAACCACAGAGACGCAAAGAACACAGAGAGAGGAGAAATAGAGAAGATTTTAGGACTTACGCATTGACAGAATAACAAAATAGTGAATTCATAAAGTTATAAGAAGAGCCTCTTTATAAATGAGGACTGCAAAGCTGCGAGTTTTCATCGTACTGTATCCTCAAGCCCTTTTATAGTAAGCATAGCATCAGCCTTTCTCTATAAAGATCGCCGCTAATGAGGCAGCGACCCCCTGATTAGCGGCACATTTTTAGCCAGAAGACTCTGATACTCTCACTGCCTCTTTTCTCAATTTGGCAAACCATCTACCTGCATTAAATCCAATTCCCGTTCAAATATTTCATCAATTGGCAACATTTGACCATCAACAGTCATAAATTTATGATCTTTTGTTGCCCGAATAAATGAACCATCTTCCAAACAATACTCAAACACCTCTTGTTGTCCGCGATCGTGCCACTGTGCTACAGGTTGGATGTAAATATTTCCATTATTATCAACGCTGTACACAGTACACTCAATGCCTTTTTCTACAATCTTTCCAATTGGCAACAATCCATATTCTACTGTCAATATTTCCGTGTCATAGCTTAAACAATATTCAGCAAACTTTAACATTTGCTCAAATAATTCATCCGCAACTTTTTTTTGTACACCATTTTTAGCTGCGCCATCCACGAATTTTTCTCGCTGCTTTTGCATCTCAGAAACTTTCTTTTTACCCATCGCCCGACGCAGTAAGTCAGCTTGTCCTAAAGAATATCCAGCCATATCTTGAGCAATTTTCATGATTTGCTCTTGATAGACCATAATTCCATAAGTTTCGTCTAATATTGTTTCCAAAATGGTGTGTTGATAATCAATGTTTTCTCGACCATGTTTACGGTTAATAAACTTAGGAATTAGCCCTGCATCTAATGGGCCCGGCCGATAAAGTGCCAAAATTGAAGAAATATCTTCTATATTAGAAGGCTTCAAATCTCGCACGATTTGACGCATCCCAGAAGATTCTAATTGAAATATCCCTTCTAACTCACCTGCTTCTAATAATTCATAAGTTTTTTGGACATCTTTAGGTAGACTGCTATGTTCGCCTTTCGCTAATATCTTCTGGGCTTTTCTTTCCTGGCGGGGAATTTCATCAGGATCAACCCGATATCCTCTTGTTTCTTGAATCAAATCAACAGTCTTTTGAATCAACGTTAGGTTCCGTAAACCCAGAAAGTCCATTTTCAATAAACCCATTGATTCCAAGTCTTCCATGAAATATTGGGTAATTACAGAACCGTCATTATTCTTCTGTAGCGGGACAATCTCATCAAGTGGATCGGCAGAAATTACTACACCTGCTGCATGAACACCAAAAGTTTTGTTAGTTCCTTCAATTCGCATCGCCATATCAAGCCAATGGCGAATATGAGGTTCTTTATCATATTTCTGTTTAAACTCTGGTTCTGGGGTTTGATCGGAAACCATCACCTTGAGTTTCGTTGGTTTCCCCCGCACTACAGGAATTAATTTCGCCATTTTGTCAGCTTCCCCATAAGGAATATTTAATACTCTGGCGACATCTTTCAAAACGGCTTTAGAAGTTAGGCGGTTAAAAGTAATAATTTGGGCAACTCTATCTGCACCATATTTCTCAGTTACATAATCAATAACTTTATCTCTTTGTTCAATACAGAAATCTGTATCAATATCAGGCATGGATTTGCGCTCTGGGTTCAAAAATCGCTCAAATAGTAGCCCATGATGCACAGGGTCAATGTTAGTAATTCGCATTGCATAAGCAACTAATGAACCAGCCGCAGAGCCGCGACCTGGCCCTACAGGAATGTTATTATCTCTAGCAAATTTGATGTAGTCCCATACAACTAAAAAGTATTTAGAAAAACCCATCTGCTGAATCATTTTTAGTTCGTATTCCAATCTTTCTTTATAGACGGAATCAACTTCTTGGCGAGATTTGCGATTTAAGCGTTCTAAAAGTCCACTCCATGCAACATCTTCGGCGTAAGTGTCAGCAGTATGACCAGAGGGAATTGGGGGCGTAGGAATCTGAGGCTCACCCATGATATGGTAAGGCTCGACTTTATCAGCGACTTCTTCAGTGGTAGCGATCGCTTCGGCAATTACATCATCAGGTAAATGGTCACGAAATAGCTGCTGCATCTCTTCACCAGATTTGAGATACTCTGTGCCGCTATAACGCATCCGCTTATCTTCAATAATTAGCTTGCCAGTTTGAATACATAGCAAAGCGTCGTGGGCTTCAACATCAAAACAAGAAATAAAATGCGAATCATTGGTAGCAACAATTTTAATCCCTAGTTCCCGCGCAATTTTGACGATTTCAACATTCACAATCCGGTCTTCTTGAGAACCGTGGTCTTGAATTTCTAGATAATAATCATCACCAAATACATCTTTATACCACTGAGCAACTTTTCGGGCTGCATCTGGTCTATTACTGAGAATCGCTTGGGGAATTTCTCCACCCAAGCAAGCACTGGTGACAATCAAGCCTTCATGATATTGTTTTAGTAAATCTTTATTAATACAAGGACGAGAAAAAATTCCTTTACCTTGGACACCTTTGAGGTGAGAAATTGTGGTTAATTTGACTAAATTTTTGTACCCTTTAGTATTTTTAGCTAAAACGACTTGGTGATATTTGGGACGGCGTTCTTGTTTTTCAATATCGCCGTTAATTACATACATTTCATTGCCGATAATCGGCTTAATATTTTGACTACGGCAGATTTTGATCAGTTCAACAGCTCCATACATGACGCCATGATCAGTAAGAGCGATCGCTTTCATTCCTAGTGCGATCGCTTGATCCACCAACTCTGGTAGCTGACTTGCCCCATCAAGTAGACTGTAGTCACTATGAATATGTAAAGGCACAAAGGACATAAGCATCTCCAACCACAAGCCAAGATATCTCTAGGGGCCTACCTTGTGGTATACCCTTTCGAGCTAGATTTTGCAAAGCAACGGAATCTTAGATTAACAGTTTTTACCTAAAATTAAAGCTGTTCTTTTTCCGAAATTATCACTGTCATAAGTGTTGTTTTAATAGTTACAGTAGTTAATCAGCATCTAACTAATGAGTCAAACAGAGAGTACTACTTCGGCTAAAACCAAAGCTAGCCCTTGGTGGGGGCGTATCCCTCTCACATTGCAAATTCTCATCGCCCTAGTAGCCGCAGTCAGCGTTGGAATTGCCCTTGGTGCGGGGAATCCCAATCCCAGCAATGCCACCTTAATCAACAATTTAGCAATTCCGGCTGAGTTAGTGCTAAAGGCTCTCCGCGCCCTAGCTACGCCCCTGATTTTGGTAGCGGTGCTGCATACCTTAATGACTACGAATATCCCTGGTACAGCCGGACGGCGGTTAGCAGTACTACTTTTAACTAACACTACCGTAGCTATTTTAGTGGGGCTTCTCGTAGCAAATGTGCTGCGTCCGGGGACTTGGGGCAATGTAGCCACTTCAACAACTACAGAAATAACTACTCAGAGTGTTGATCCTTGGGGAATACTCAAAGATGCTGTACCGGAAGCTGTTTTGAAGCCATTAGTTGATAATAATGTCATTCAACTAATTGTGATTGCCCTGAGTTTTGGCATCGTTTTGCGGGCATTAAAATCTGAACAAATTGCTCAAGGGAAAAAAGGATATCAGCCGATAGAGGATGTCATCGGGATTTTATTTGAAGCGGTGGCCCGTATCCTCAACTGGGTAATTGCCTTAGTGCCTTTCGCAGTTTTTGGGATTGTTGCTAAAACCGTTGCGATGCAAGGATTTGCACCGTTTAAATCTTTGGGTGCATTTATCGTGTCGGTGCTGTTAGCACTAGTGTTGCAGGCGTGCTACTACCTCACCAGAGTAAAATTTGGTTCTTGGGTACACCCGCTAAAATTCCTAGCTGGCGGTTCTGATGCCTTTTTGACAGCTTTCTCGACTTCTTCATCTGCTGCGGCAATGCCCGTAACCTTTGAGGTTTTGCAAACAAAAGTCGGTTTAAGGGAATCTTCTGCTGCTTTGGGGTCATTAGTCGGGGCAAATTTCAATAATGATGGCACTGCCCTTTATGAAGCAATGTCTGCGTTGTATATTTCCCAACTAATTGGGCAACATTTAAGTCTGGGACAGCAATTAATTGTCATCCTTACCTCAATTTTTGCATCTGTAGGTGCGGCGAATATTCCTAATGCTGGACTGGTAACGATGACACTAGTGTTCACTTCTGTAGGCTTACCCACCCAATACATTGCTTTGCTAGTTACTGTAGACTGGTTTCTGGATCGCTGCCGCACTGCAATTAATGTTATGGGAGATATGACTGTCAGTGCTTTACTTGATGGCAAAAAGCCTCGTTCTCTAGACGAGGCTTAGTTTTACGGCTTTTGAGGTATCTAATGCTGTTGAGGCCCTTTGGCATCACATTCTTTAGCCCAGCAGCGTTCTAAAAGTCGAAGACGCCAGATTAATGCAAACCGTTGGGGATTCAATACTAATTTAGTATCCTGATTAAATAAAGGCTGATTCAGATAGTGCCAAAGGGGAAATTGAATTTTGGTGTGTTTTGGATTTGGAGTCATAAGAACAACAAATATTATTAAAGTTTAGTGGTGGTTGGCATTTTGTTTAACAATTGCCTGATGCTGTTTTTCTAGTTAAAGGCTACACTGCGTTTTTGCAGTTGTCCTGGTGGCAATTGCGGAATTTCAGTAAGTGAGTTTATGTTGTTTCCGCTTTAATACTGAAATTGCACACACTATTTTTCTGATTTTTCATGCCATGACAAGTCATGCCATTTCACAACATTCGTGATATAGCGTTGATTACAAGCGTACAAATCTACGTTCTTACAGTCAATTCATCTGTTACAAAGATTTTTAGAACGATCGCATTGCCATCCAGAATCTTAACTCGGTAGCTTGTTAAAAAATTGGGTAGTGTGGCGTTGAGGTGTCGAATTATAGCTTATAAAAGACTTGTAATTTCTGTTAATAACTGTGAATTTATAGTCAATTTGATCATAAGATTGGTTCTATAGTAATTATTGGTTTTTAATGAGAGCAAGACTTTGCTCTCATTAATATTAGAGAATAGTGAAATTATCGGTAGTGAGTGTTGTGCTACTAATGCCAGTTAGCGTTGCCAAGATTTCATCAGTAGCAGTCACTATAATATTGTTACCAACGAAACTTAGTTGATTGAAGGTCAGACCATCAGACAAGCCAATCAAATCGTTGCCTTTGCAGAAGTCGGTAATAATATCAGTACCTTTTCCAACAGCGAAAACAAATTTATCCTTGCCATTACCACCCGTGAGGATATCGCTACCAAGACCACCGCACAAGAGGTCATTACCATTGCCGCCATTAAGGTAGTCATTACCAGGAGTGCCGTGGAGGATATCATTACCGTTGCCACCAAAAAGGCGATCGCCTACTTGGATAGTAACTTTAGCAGTGCTGGTGAGTTGGCCATCAGTGATGGTGTAGTTAAAGCTAGCCGCACCACTAAACCCGCAATTTGGGGTAAACACAATAAAGTCATCTGCTGAGTTGTTAGGAGTGCCGTTATTTTTTAGCACGGCAGTACCATTGCTTGCACCACTGACACCAGTAATACTGAAACTGCTGCTATCGATGTCAATATCATTAGCCAGCAAAGTATTAGCTTGAATGCTTACAGCAGTATTTTTGGCAGCCGTAACAGTATCATTGACTGCAACAGGTGCGTCATTAACTGGTTTGACATTTAAGTTAAAAACACCAGCAATTGTGCCGCCATTGCCGTCACTGACAGTGTAGCTAAAACTGTCAGCGCCGTTGTAGTTGGCGTTGGGAGTGTAGATGAAGTAGTCATCGCTGGCATTGCCAACAGTAGCATTGTTGTTGAAGATGAGTATGCCGTTGGCAGGGTTAGTGAAGCCACTGATATTTAGGGTATCGCCATCGATGTCTGAATATCCCCTGAGAATGGTGCTGGCAAGAATTTTAACGGCGGTATCTTCTTGGGTGCTAGCTGTCTTCGCAAAGCCGTAGATGAGGTAGCTTTCTCCGTTTTTAAATGGGCCGTAGATGCCTCCTCCCTTTTGTGCTGCCCCAATAATCAGGTCATCGGAGCCATCACCGTTGAAGTCTCCGGCATTGCTAACGGAGCGCCCTGAAAAGTCACCTACATTAATGCCGTTGATCACAAAGCCGTTGCTGCCATCCAGAGACGAGAGGTCAAAACTAGCTCCAAAGCCACTGCTGCTGCCAAACACTACGTAGCTTTCCCCAGTGCCGGAGGCTTCTAGTGCTCCAATAATCACGTCGTCGAAGCCGTCACCGTTGATGTCTCCAGCACTGCTAACTGAGATGCCTACGCCATTCCCATTGATAGCGAAGCCGTTACTACCGTCTAAGGACGAAAGGTTAAGAACCGAACCAAAGCCACTGCTCTTGCCAAATACTACGTAGATATTCGCAGAAGGGCCAGTGTCGATCTCATCTATGTAGGCAGAACCGGATGCCCCGATAATTAGGTCATCAATGCCATCACCGTTAAAGTCTCCGGCACTGCTGACAGAGGAGCCTAAAGAGTCATATCGATTAATGCCGTTGATCACGAAGCCATTGCTGCCGTCTAGGGATGAGAGATTGAGGCTAGCTCCAAAGCCACTGCTCTTGCCAAACACAACGTAGCTCTCCCCAGCACGTTCTTTACCGTTGGGGTCGGCACCAGGTGCCCCGATAATCAGGTCATTGAAGCCGTCACCGTTGATGTCCCCCGCATTGCTAACGGAGTTGCCTGAGACGTCACCTGCATCAGTGCCGTTGATTACAAAGCCATTGCTGCCGTCTAGGGATGAGAGATTGAGGCTAGCTCCAAAGCCATTGCTCTTGCCAAACACAACGTAGCTCTCCCCAGCACGTTCTTTACCGTTGGGTTCGGCACCAAATGCCCCGATAATCAGGTCGTCGAAGCCGTCACCGTTGATGTCTCCCGCATTGCTGACAGACCAGCCTGAGAAGTCACTTTCATCAATGCCGTTGATTACAAAGCCATTGCTGCCGTCTAGGGATAAGAGGTTGAGGCTAGCTCCAAAGCCACTGCTCTTGCCAAACACAACGTAGCTCTTCCCAGCAGAGAATTTGCCATTGGGGTCGGCACCAGGTGCCCCGATAATCAAGTCATCGAAGCCGTCACCGTTGATGTCCCCCGCATTGCTCACAGAGTAGCCTGAGTAGTCACCTCTATCAGTGCCGTTGATCACAAAGCCGTTGCTGCCGTCCAGAGATGAGAAATCAAAGCTAGCGCTAAAGCCACTGCTGCTGCCAAACACTACGTAGCTCTGCCCAGCACGAAACTTGTCATCGTTATCGGAGGCATCTTGTGCTCCGATAATCAGGTCGTCGAAGCCGTCACCGTTGATGTCTCCGGCATTGCTAACGGAGGAGCCTAAGCGGTCATATGCAGGAAATTGATTAATAATGTTTTTGAGCAGGAAGCCATTGCTGCCATTGAGGTCAGAGAGGTTGAAAGCAGAAATTAAGGCGGGTGCATCATTCACGCCGTTGATGGTCAGGTTGACGCTAGCTGTACTGGTAAAGCTGCGATCGCTGATTGTGTAAGTAAAGCGATCGCTATCGGTTTCACCTACACCCAAACTTTCAAATTGAGCGTTAGGGTTGTAAGTAAAAGTGCCATCAGCATTGAGAGTCAGTAAAGCACCGGAACTCAAGGTAATAGGAATGCCAACAGTTACACTACTACCGTTGACCTTTGTTACCCTTAAGGGGTTGCTATCCGGGCCGGTGTCATTGGCTAAGACCGAAATGTTAACGGCAGTGGCTTCGTTAGTGGTAGCCGTGTCGGTGACTGCTACTGGAAATTGATTAGTAGCTGTAGTCGTCGCAAAGCCAAAAATGAAGTATCTCTCCTTAGAAGGTTGGACGCGTGAGTCAAAACTTGCCCCGACACTCAGGTCGTCAAAGCCATCGTGGTTGATGTCCCCTGCACTGCTGACGGAGTAGCCTGAACGGTCATTTACATCAATGCCGTTAATCACCAAGCCGTTGCTGCTGTTGAGGTCGGAGAGGTTGAGACTACCTCCAAAGCCATTGCTGCTGCCAAACACCACGTAGCTGTTTCCAGCGTTGTATTTGCCGTTGGCATCGGCAAAAGGTGCCCCGATAATCAGGTCGTCGAAGCCGTCGCCGTTGAAGTCTCCGGCACTGCTGATAGACTTGCCTGAGTTGTCATCCTCATAAATGCCGTTAATCACAAAGCCGTTACTGCCGTTGAGGTCGGAGAGGTTGAGGCTACCTCCAAAGCCATTGCTGCTGCCAAACACCACGTAGCTCTCTCCAGCAGCAAAATTGCGGTAGGGGTCGGCATCTGGTGCTCCGATAATTAGGTCGTCGAAGCCGTCGCCGTTGAAGTCGCCGGCACTGCTGACAGACGTGCCTGAGTTGTCAAACAGATCAATGCCGTTAATCACAAAGCCGTTGCTACCGTTGAGGTCGGAGAGATTAAGGCTAGCTCCAAAGGCGCTGCTCTTGCCAAACACCACGTAGCTCTCTCCAGCCTTGAATTTGTCGTAACGGCCGGCATCTGCTGCTCCAATAATTAGGTCGTCGATGCCGTCACCGTTGAAGTCTCCGGCACTGCTGATAGACCTGCCTGAGAAGTCATTTGTATTAATGCCGTTAATCACAAAGCCGTTGCTGCCGTTGAGGTCGGAGAGATTGAGGCTAGCTCCAAAGGCGCTGCTCTTGCCAAACACCACGTAGCTCTCCCCAGCAGAGTACTTGCTGTTGGGGCTGGCACCTAATGCTCCGATAATTAAGTCGTCGATGCCGTCGCCGTTGAAGTCTCCGGCACTGCTGACGCTGGAGCCTAATCGGTCATTTGTATCAATGCCGTTAATCACAAAGCCGTTGCTGCCGTTGAGGTCGGAGAGGTTGAGGCTAGCTCCAAAGCCGCTGCTGTTGCCAAACACGACGTAGCTCTCTCCAACAGCGAATTTGCCGTTGGGGTCGGCATTTGGTGCTCCGATAATTAGGTCGTCGATGCCGTCACCGTTGATGTCTCCGGCACTGCTGACGGTGGAGCCTGAGAAGTCAATTTTATCAATGCCGTTAATTACAAAGCCGTTGTTACCGTTAATGTCAGATAGGTTGAAGCTAGCTCCAAAGCCACTGCTACTGCCAAATACTACGTTGTATTTGGCAGCACCGCCGTTGTCTTTACTTGCCCCGATAATCAGGTCTTCCATGCCGTCGCCGTTGAAGTCTCCGGCACTGCTATTGGAGATGCCCACGAAAGACCCAACGATCGCAAAACCATTGTTACCATTAAGGTCAGAAAGGTTGAAAACTGCTGGATTAGGTGCCATTATTGCTGATCCTTCTAAATTAGAAATTTTGATCCGATCCTACCGTCACTACCCGGCGAATTTCGTCGCTGCGAAACCCGATCGCCATTGGACGACGTACCCCCAAAAGTGCTACTACGTCGTACAATTCCAAAACTACTCCCTCCATTCGCAAGGAATGGACAATATCGCCGCTTCTCAGGTCAATCACTAGTAACCCACAGCGAGGCTCAACGTTTTTTTGTTGCAATTTATCGTCTAGGGGCAAGCCGCTAAAAGTCTTGTTATGCCTGGGTTGCGAAATTCCCACTACTGCAAAGTCGCCATGAAATGTACAACCGCGCAGATATCCCGGACAGAAAGCCACTGGCTCAAACACTCCCCGCTTTAAATCGACAAAGCCAAACTCTCCCGCGCCTGAGTTGAGCAGCCAGAGTTTTTCTTGATGCCAGCGTGGGGAGTGGGGCATAGACAACCCCTGCAATACAATTTCATTGCTTTCTACGTCAATGACACAGCCACCGTTTGCGCGATGCTCCCGCCAGCCTTCTGCTACATCTGACTGGCTGACGGCAGTAACATATTTAGGTTTTCCTTGCTGCATTGCCAACCCATTCAGGTGACATCTATCTTCTGCCGCTAGCTTGCTGATAAAGGTTGGTTGCCACAGAGGAACGAAACTGTGGGTTTCGCTGACTGTTGCCAAACAACTAAATAAGGTATTGACAAATACTAATTTTTGTGATTCTAAATCTTTTTTTTCTGTACTCAAAGCGATGTCGTGAATATCTAAATCTCCTGTCACATAACTCATCTGGGGCAAATAAAGAGCATCATAGCCTTGGTGGTTTTGTCCAGGTTGGATGATGTTTTCAAATCGCCACAGTTGATACAAGGAACTCATGTAGAGGCTGTTGCCATTGGCATACAACCCCATGCATCGCTCAAAGCTACGTTCAAATACAGATAATTTGCCGTTTGGTTGCAAGCCGATAAAGAATAACTTTCCCGCTTGATAGGTGGTGAAGGACAAACTCAGGTTTTGCTCATACAGCCAAGCAGTAAACTGGCGAGAAGCGTTGATTTCTAGAGATGGTTTGTTAATGTTGCTGTCATTAGGATTCACTTGATTTTGACTCCTTGATAACTCTGGCGTTCGGTCGTTGATAATTTCACCACAGGGTATGATGCTCCTACTCTTGGACGTAAGCTAGGCAATACACCAGCAACAGCAGTTCTGTCATCTGCTTAGAGCGATCGCACTCTATACATTTCGTAGCCAGTGGTTGCTCATTTCAGAAATCTACCAGAATATTCTCGGAGTCCTTTTAAAACATCCTTTTAAAACAATAGATGGTTTTGTAATATAAAAGTATATCGTGTGTAATCTAAAACTTAAAACTTCCAATATCTGTCTAAAGGTAGATAGCTTAGTACAGCTTTGCGTAAAATCGTAGCGTTTTTATTGCAAGGGAGCGCATTGGCATTGTCAGTCGATACATTGGCATTGTCAGTCGATACATTGGCATTGTCAGTCGATACATTGGCATTGTCAGGCGATACATTGGCATTGTCAGGCGATACATTGGCATTGTCAGTCGATGTATTGGCATTGTTAGTCGATGCATTGGCATTGTTAGTCGATGCATTGGCATTGTCAGTCGATGCATTGGCATTGCAGGGTCTTGCCAAATTTAATTTGCTATGAATTAATGAAATGCTGTACTTAATCAATAACTAAAAGAATTTTAGTTGAACTCTGCATTTTGACAAAAAAATGAGATGGACATCTTGTCCATCCCACAATAAGAAAGAGAATTTTTGTTATAAAACGCTTTGCTTTGCCTATATTTAAGCTAAAGCGCTCCCCCTAAGTTAAATTTCTCATTATTTAACGAACTTTGGGGGTTTAAGTCCCCAGCAAGATAGGCAGCACGTTTTGTGTCGGGGTCTAAATCCCCGTCACAAAACGTAATTGCGAATTGCGTTAGCGCAGCGTTAGCGAGGAACGAGCGTCATTGCGAATTGCGAATTGGTTTAATAATGAGTGCCGGTTTTGCGATGGTTAATGGCAGTCACAGCATCTGGCTTGAGTAATTTACCTTCATCCACAGTTGCATACACAACCCAATGGTCGCCACATTCCATACGTTGGTTGACTGAGCATTCCAAATATGCTATTGCATCGGTGAGGACGGTACAACCGTTATCTGCAACTGCTGTACTAAAGTTGGCAAATCGGTTTTCCCCAGGCGCAAAAGATTTACGGAAATGCTTCATGTAATCTTGATGATTGCCTTCAGGTAGAATATTTAAGGCAAACTTACCGCCTGGATACATCAAAGATTCAATCGCTCGGTCTTTGGCGATCGCAACAGTTAGTCCAGGTGGGTTGAAGGTGGCTTGAGAAACCCAAGCGCCTAACATTGCGGTAGACACTTCTCCAAGTTTCGCTGTCACCACGCAGACAGAACCAACAATCCGACCAACAGCCTGTTCCACTGGAGTAGCGGCTTGTTGTGGTACGCGTACCTTTTTAGCCTTTTTCAATGCTTGGGCAAAGTCTGTACCTAGTTCTTCACAAAACTTGAGAGTGACATCATCAGGTTTAAACTTCACCTTCAGTGTGTCAAAACCAAAGCGATATCCAGCATCCCGGAGTTTACCTTCAATTAAGTCAAAGGCTTCGCCACTCCAGCCGTAGGAACCAAAAACCCCAGCGAGTTTGCTGTTGTCACCGCTTGATAGCACAATCCCTAAAGCAGTATGAATGGGGGTTGGCGCATGACCACCGATGGTAGGAGAACCAATGATAAAACCCTCTGACTGTGCTAGGTTGATGCGAATTTCATCAGGGGTAGCAAATTCGCAGTTAATCGATTTGACTGCGACTCCACCTTTAGTTAATCCCAGAGCGATCGCTTGTGCTAAAGTCGCCGTATTCCCGTAAGCTGAAGCGTAAAGTAAGGCAACAGAAATCTCGCGATCGTTGTGAGAACGGCTCCACTCTCCATAAGCTTTGGTAAGTTCAATTAAGCCGGTGCGTACCAAAGGCCCGTGACCCACAGCATACATTCTCACCTGCAAATCTGAGATTTTCTCCAAAGCTGCTTGCACATGAGGAATTTGGGGAGCCATCAGGCAGTTAAAGTAGTAACGTTGGTCTTCTTTAAGTGCTTCCCAGTTATCATCAAACGCTTCATCACCACAGAGATGAGTTGCAAATAACTTATCGGTGTAGAGAATTTGGGTTTGCTGATCGTAAGTACAAAGTCCCTCTGGCCAACGTGGACTCGGAGTGGGTAAGAATTTTAAAACATGACCCTTGCCTAAATCTAGAGTTTCTTTCCCCCGCATCACCAAGACTTTCAAATCCTGATCTAGGAAAGCAGCACGCAAATTGTTCGCACCAGGAAGAGAACAGACAAAAGTTACTTGTGGTGCGAGTTCTAAAATTGCTTTGAGAGTTGCAACCCGATTGGGACTAAAATGACCCAGGATTACATAATCTAAACTTTGCAAATCTAAAGTCTGCCGCAATGCCTCTAAATAAATTTCGGTAAAGCTTTCTGGCGGTGGATCAAGAAGTGCGGTTTTATCAGCTTCAATTAAATAGCAATTGGAGGTAGTACCTCTTTCAAGTGCGTATTCAATTTCAAACCGCAGACGTGACCAACTACGTGCTCTAATCGCCTTAGTATTTGTAGCAATTGGTAAAACTTGGACGTCGCGTGGCTTGGAATTGGTCATAGCTGTTTAAATTTGGGGAATTGGGAATTGGGCATTGGGAATTGGGAATTGGGCATTGGGCATTGGGAATTGGGCATTGGGCATTGGGCATTGAGGGAGATAAGGGAGATAAGGGAGATGAGGGGGATGAGCCAATACTGTTCAGTTAAGCTTTTTTTTCTCCCCCTGCAACGCCAGCTTCCCCTGCCCCCCCTGCCTGCCTTAACAGATAAATTTCCTTAACCCAAGCGTATTGGGGGATGAGCGAGACAGGGAAAATAACCCATGCCCCATGCCCCATGCCCCATGCCCCATGCCCCATACCCCATGCCCAATCTTTAGTAGTAATTACCTACTTTGCGATGGCGAACAGCTGTCAATCCATCGTTTTTGGAGACACGACCTTCTTGGACGGTGCAGTATAAAATCCAGTGGTCGCTGCATTCCATGCTGCTCTGTATTTCACATTCCATGTATGCCAGAGCATCAGTTAGAATTGGGGAACCGTTTTTCGCGGTTTGAGTTTTTACCCCAGCAAAGCGATCAGCACCAGGATGCAAGCGCTTGAGGAAGTGTTTTTTGAGTTCTTGATAATTGCCTTCTTCCAAAACGTTGAGGACGAAGCGATCGCCTATTTGCATTAAGGAATCAATGGCGCGGTCTTTGGCAACGGCAATTGTCAATCCTAAGGGTTGCAAACTCGCTTGTGTTACCCAGGATGCCAGCATTGCACTTGAGACATTATCTTTTTTAGTAGTGACTATATACAGTCCACTGCTAATCCGACCCAATGCCTTTTCCATGTTGACATCGAGGGACTTGATTTGCTTGATGTTGCGATCGCGCACCAGCAATTGTCCGATGTCTTTACCCGCTTCTTCACACAACTGGAATGTAGATGCGCTGGGAACTTCTTTAATCCGAATCGGTGGGAAAGCTTCTTTGATGCCAGAGTCAAGAAATTGTCTGCGGAGTGTATCAATGGGTTCATCATCCCCACCGTAACATTCAAACAGCCCAATCAATTGCTTGTTCTTGGCGACAGCTAGCACCGAACTGATACCAGCTTGGGCGGCAGCAGAAGTAGTCGGGGGCATACCAATAATGATGCCAGCTGCTCTCCCGGCTAGTTCTTGAATTTCTTGGCTCTCAGCAGTACTCAGATCCAGTACTTCTACCCCAATGCCAGTTTTCAGTATACCTTCGGCAATTGCGTGACCAAGGCGTTCGCCATGCCCGTAATCTGAGACAAAAAACAAGCCGACGGTGGTTTCTGCTTTAGCTTGTCTTTGACTCCAATTTTCGTAGCACCCAGTTAGAACATCTAAATGGTGGTATAATAACGGCCCGTGACCGTTGGCGATAATATTAATCTTCCCAAGATCGCCCATCCGCTTCATCGCATTCAGCAATGAACGAGCGTTAGGGCCCATCAAGCAGTCGTAGTAAAATCTAAAGTCAGCTTCGATCGCTTCTAAATCTTCATCGAAGGTGCGATCGTCACAAAAATGCATCCCAAAAGCATCGCAGGTGTAGAGAATTTGGGTTTTGCGGTCAAAGCTAAAAATTGTATCTGGCCAGTGCAGGTTAGGCGCACTCACGAATTCCATTTCGTGTCCTTTGCCGATATCTATGCGATCGCCGGTTTTGACAACTCGCTTAGAAAATGGATCGTGTACTAAGCCTTCCAAAAACTGAAGCGCAACTTTTGATGCTAAAACGGTAGCTCTAGGAGCTAACTGAAGAACATCTTCCACCAAGCCGCTATGGTCTGGCTCTGTGTGGCTGACAATTATGTAATCAATTGTTTTGGGGTTAACAAGACCTTTTAGAGTCTCTAAATACAGATCGCGAAACTTCTGGTGAGAAGTATCGATCAAAACTGTTTGTTCACCCCTAATTAGATATGAATTGTAGGTTGTGCCGTTTTGCAGTCCGAATTCGATATCGAAGCGATCGCGATCCCAATCAAGAGAGCGAATCGCTGTTGTGTTAGGGGCAATTTCTACAGTTTGTATAGTTAACCGATGCTGAACGTTCTCTGCGTGGGCATTGCCGGTCGTAGACATCGCTACCATTATTCGTCTCCGAGCGCAAATTAACAGGTTTTTCTTCTGCCTCCATTGTCTCTATTATTTTTTGTTTAAGTTGTAATTAATATCAGTTTTTGAAAAATTTAACTTGTATCAATTATTGCTGTTTTTTAGAAAAAATTATGACTTGAAAAATATACTAATTATTAATTTATTCTTCAGATTTTACTGAGTATTTTATTTTGCTATTTATTTGATTTTATCCTCATTCAAGAATATTCGTCTTTATTATATTAATAAATCAGAAAAACCTACTCAGAACTTTTATTGTAACCTTTTTTTGAGATGACGGATGAATACTAAGGAAATAACAGGGTTCACAAGTATATTTTTTAATTATGCTATAAAATATTTATATGTTGCAAAATCGAGGTATTAAAAGAATAGATTTAGATGTTGATAGTCAAAAATTCTTTTTTTTAAAACCCTCTATTATTAATTAGGAAAAGTAGGAAAAGTAGGAAAGGTAGGAAAGGTAGGAAAGGTAGGAAAAGTAGGAAAGGCAAGATAAGTTCTGTTTTCACTCCGCATCGAATAATCTGTCAGCATTGTTTTTTATAATGGATATTGCAAAGATTTTTTTCTCAACTAAAATATCTTCATGGAAAATATAAACTTTATGTAAAGAGGACAAAACAAATATTTTTATGGAGATAAGCAAGACAAATATCCAGAGACGAATATGAGAGAAACTAGGCTTGTATACCTTTTCTTGAGCATTCAAATGCAAGCTAGGGTAAAAATCAATTTTAAAGTTTCGATAAATCTCTCTAACCATACGAATGATCTAATAAATTTAATGATACAGTCCTTTATCATGGACTTTAAACATTAATTAGGACAACACCAATAAGTTCTTATTGTCATAACTGAAAGCTACAGCTTTTAGCTATCTAATAAATTTACCTATGCAGGTTAATGGTGTCATTTATGATGTACCTAACTTTTTATAAAAATCCATTCTCAATGAAAAATTGCAACCTTTGATAGTGTTCTCAAGCCAATACTTCTCACGTAGCAGCCTTTTAAACGCCGACATCCTTAATGCTTATAGTTTAGCTTTTTCAGCGTGCTATTAAATACGTAAGTAATTAAGTGTACAGGCGTGAATAGACATGAAAAAATCGCAAAAATTGACTGTGTAAAAGGTTATTGTTTATGGGATGCCGATTAAAAGTCTTTCTAACTGACGAACAAAAGCTGACTTTAGAAGAGTTAAGAAAAGCTAAAGATGTTCCTCAACGTACTAAGGATCGTGCTCAAGTTTTACTACTGAATACTCGCGGCTTAAAAAATGAGCAGATTGCTAAAGGCTTGAACTGGGCGATTTCAACAGTACGTCAAACCCTTCATCGCTGGGAAAAGATGGGTTTAGCAGGTCTTTGGGATGCTCCCGGTCGAGGAGGAAAACCCCGATATTCCGAATCAGACTTGACTTATCTAGAAAATTGTTTAGCTCAAGAGTCACAAACTTATAACTCTAAACAATTAGCAAATAAACTAGCATCTGAGCGCCAAGTCAACTTGAGCGCAGATAGATTACGACGGGTACTTAAAAAAAGAGGAAGGAGGTTTGGAAACGCACGCAAACAACCTCAAGAACAGAATAATTAACCTGATACCGAGTTCAGGGTTAGCGCATCTCAAACCCTATTGACACGGTGGTTTTGGGGTTCAACCAAAGCACAAATAAGTTCAAAATTACTACACTGAGCCAAGGGGTGGGATTGACATTTTCGTATTTATGTGGTCAAAAAACATAAAAAGCTATTTGACCCATGTTTTTTCAATCATTTACGACAATTTGTCCTATTTTGAATGAAAAACTGATATTCAGATAGAGTTTTAAGCTTTTTGTCTGTATCAAGAGCTACAAAATTAGATGCGCTTACCCTGATACCGAGTTGCAGTCAAAGATAGTAATTTGGACTGGGAGTAGGGAGTATTATGTTTGAGCGCAACTTAGGGACTTCCAAGAAATAAATTATCCAATCTTGTGGGGTGGGCATCTTGCCCGCCTTTGACTATGGGCGGGCGAGACGCCCACCCCACAATAAATAGTTGTATATTTTTTTATTTGGAAGTCCCTAAAGAAAACTATAACCAAGGAAGCGCGAAAGTAAAAAACCTTGACAGTAAAACTGCCAAGGTCTTCTACGATTTTCTGTTACCTGTGCGTAAGCTCTATGGATAAGGCACACAGCCAAATAAGATGTGTAAATAATTTTGCATTACTACTGATTACTTACTAAACATTACCTGTAGTGCTAACAAGTTTTTCCCCTTTCAACATCCGCGTTGCAGCTTCAAGTAGAGCTTCTTCGAGATAAGGCTTGGTAAAGTAGCCACTAGCACCGAGTTGAGCTGCAATTTGTCTGTGCTTGTCTGCACCTCGTGAGGTGAGCATGGCGATCGGTAAGTGGTTGAGGTTAGAGTCTTTCTGAATGCGAGAGAGTAACTCCAGACCATCGCAACGAGGCATTTCGATGTCGCAAAATACGATATCGCAAGGCAGACCAGAGCGGAGTTTATCCCAAGCTTCCTGTCCATCACGCGCCTGTTCTACACGATAACCTGCCTTATTAAAGGTTAGGGAGAGCAACTCTCGGACTGTAATCGAGTCATCGACGATTAGCACTGTCGGGTCAATCTTTGCTGGAGAGGTGTCTACAGGAATTCCTTTCTGTTGCCAAGAATTGCCACCAATTTGTGTAGAAATCCGTCCTTGGAAGATGTCAATTATTTCTAGTACGTCAGCAATGGGCATAATCCGACCATCACCCAAGACTGTTGCACCAGCTACACCAATGGGTTTAGGCGCCGGCCCTTCAAACTGCTTAATTACAATTTCTTGTTCGCTCAACACTAGGTCAATCTGTAGAGCAATTAGGGTATTTGCCGATCGCACCACAACTACAGAAACCATATCGTCATCTCTAGTGCCGCCGTAGACATTACCGCGACTAATTTGGCGATTGAAGGTTAAAAGTTCCTTCAAGGGTCGGAATGGCAGCACCGTATCGCGCCAGGAAATAAATGATTCCCCATTGGCATCGTGTTGAATATTTTTGACTGGTATATCCAGCGTATCTTCTACACCGTCCATCGGGAAAGCGATTCTGGCTCGATCAGAGACGCAGCAGAGAGCTTTACAAATACTCAGAGTCAGTGGTAGACGAATGGTGAAAGTGGTTCCCTTACCGATCGCAGAATCAGTGTTCACTGTCCCCCGAATTTCGCTAATCTCGGAGCGTACTACGTCCATACCCACACCACGACCAGAAATTTCATCTGCTTGGTCTTTGATTGTAAAACCAGACTGGAACAGCAGATCGTAGACTTCCAGGCGAGACATGGCTTTAGCCTGCGCTTCTGTAATCATGCCAATCTTCACCGCCTTAGCCTTAACCTTTGCTGAATCGATGCCTGCACCATCATCGCCTACAGAAATGATCGTTTGGTTACCTTGATGGAAGGCGCGGATAGTAATGATTCCTATGGGTGGTTTTCCAGCAGCTTGCCTTTCTTCTGGCGTTTCAATACCGTGAGCGATCGCATTATTCAGCATGTGAGTTAACGGATCGGTGAGATGATCCAAAATCATCTTGTCAATTAAAGTATCGCCACCTTCAATTAGCAACTCCACTTGTTTGCCACACTTGATGGCATTGTCACGCACTCCTCGCCGCCAGCGATCAATAGTTTGGGCAAAAGGAACCATTCGCGCTCTTGTTAATCCCTCTTGTAGCTGGGTGGTTACTTGGCGGAACTGCCTTGCTACGCGCTCGGTTTCTTCGGTAACGAAATCAATGTCACTTGCCGACTCACGCACTCGTACAATGCGTTCAATCATCTGCTGGGACAGGGTATGGAAGGGAGTAAAACGATCCATTTCCAACTCGCTAAAACCCCTATCGGCATTGGAATCAGACGTTTGTAAGCCGGAGTCTTTCTGTTTGCGTCCAGCTAATAGAGAAGCTTCTAGTAGCGATCGCTCGTACAACTCCTGCATTCTTGCGCCCACATCCGAGAGTTGTTGTACCTGAATCAGCAAGTTATCTAATGACTGCCGCAGCCGTTCATGATCCTGCTCTAAGGTATTGCGATTTACTACCAATTCCCCAACTAAATTACTCATATCGTCCAGTTGCTTAACTGGAACCTTCATCGTTTCTTCAAATCTCGCAGCCCGACGAGTAGAGGGACGGGTAGTTTTGTTGGTGTTAGATTTTACTGATGGTGAATGGGATATTGTTTGATCCGCTTCTGCCAACAACTTCTCCAAGTCACCAAATTCATCTATGGATGGTGATGGAATGACATTTTTCGCTAAGACTGGTTGAGTGTTGAAGGGCTGGCGCTGGCGTAGCCCGTCGTTGGTATCGCTGGTATTATCTGTACCGAGCAATTCTTCCAGCGCTGCAAAATCTACTTCTGGTATCTCCCTAGCTTTGGGGTTAAGTGGTACTTCCTCTCCTAGTAATGCTTCCAAGTCTGCAAAATCATCTTCTGGAGCAACTGCTTCAACGTTTTCTGTCGTTACCAATTCTTCAATTGAGGTAACAATAGCGTTTTCGTCCTCTGACACTGGTACAGGTTCAGATGTCTCTGCTAGATCCCACAAATCGGTTTCTACACCATTCTGAATAACCGTTTGCGTATCAATTGTTGTCGCACTTTCTCCTAATTCTTCCTGGTTTTCTGCTTCTAATAGAGCAGTTTCTGTAAACAATAAATCATTTGCTAAACCCAGCTCTGTATCTTCATCTGTGTTTTCTGGGAACTCAAAGCCAGTTTCTAAGTTATTGTTCGACTCAGTACCTAAAACTTCTGGGCTTGTCTGGGTTAAATCTGAAGTTTCTCCAAAACTGATATTTTCTATAACCGAGAGTTCATCCACAGGATTATCTGTGGTTTCCATCTGAATATAGGTGGATGTGGCGGCATCTTCAGACAGCAGTTGTAAATTTTCATCGAAAGAGCCGAACAAATCATCTGGCTGTGCTGGAAGTAATTCTAAATCTGAACTTTCTTCAAAATTGATACTTTCTATAGCCGAGAGTTCATCCACAGTATTATCTGTGGTTTCCATCTGAATATAGGTGGAGTCTGTGGCCGCATCTTCAAACAACAGTTCTGGATTTTCATCGAAAGAGCCAAATAAATCATCTGGCTGTGCTGGAAGTAATTCTAAATCTGAACTTTCTTCAAAATTGATACTTTCTATAGCCGATAGTTCATCCACAGTATTATCTGTGGTTTCCATCTGAATATAAGTGGATATCGCAACATCCTCAAACAGCAGTTGTGGATTTTCATCGAAAGAGCCGAACAAATCATCTGGCTGTGCTGGAAGTGATTCTAAATCTGAACTTTCTTCAAAACTGATATTTTCTATAGCCGAGAGTTCATCCACAGTATTATCTGTGGCTTCCATCTGAATATAAGTGGATGTCGCAACATCCTCAAACAATGGTTGCGGATTTTCATCGAAAGAGTTGAATGAATCAAGTTCCAGATCAACAGCAGATATCTCTGGTGGCTGATTAGTAAATTCTGGAACAAAATCTAAAGCTTCTGGTTGTTGCGATCGCTTGATAATTTCTTCCCCTAGATGCTGCGCCAACAAAGGCGTTTCAGGCGCGGAAGGCTGTATGCGATCGCTGATTGCAGGGGAAATAGTTGAGTTACTCGGTTCTAACTCATCAAAGAAATCATCTCCAGAATCTGATGATAATATCAAATCTAGCTGTTGCTGCTGGAAATTGATATCAAAATCTTCTTCTATGTCAAAAATGGCTATAGGAGAAGGTATTGGCTGCTGACTGTCGGCAAAAATGTCATTAGTTGCAGCAAACAAACTCTCCTCTAAAGCCATTTCCACATTTTGCTCAATTAAGGAATCGAATTCGTCCTGTTCCTCTGTGCTTTCCTGGTTCCAGAAGTTGCTCAAATCACTTTCTGATTGAGAAAACTCTGGTGCTGTTACAGGAGATGTATCAAATAAATCACCGAGTTCTGGTTCGCTTGTAGGCAGTAGTGACTGTTCTTCAGTTTCAGCAAATAGGCTGTCTACAGACAAGCCTGTTTCCTGGGGTAATTCTATGTAGTCACTAGGGGTAATTTCTTCTACCCAATTTGCATTTTTAGTTTCTAAGAATAAGTTATCAAAACTGTTGTTTTCGTTGGTAGATAGTTCTACAGAGGCGTTCGCCTCAGTTTCTGGTTGAGTTACTTCGCCTATAGGTAATAGTTCTATATCATCATATAGCTCCAATGTCAATAAATCTTCAACCACATCGTTTTTGTTGACATCAGGAGGCAGATTTGTATCACTCGAAGTATTAATAAATTCTTGTAAATCCTGGGAAGAAGAGTCTAAATTTATATTAAGTATGTTAATGTCGCTTAACTCTAAAGTCGTAGCAGATGTTTGTTGATTTTGCGATTCTGAATTCTCTTTTTCTAAGAAATTTTCACCAAATAATAGGGATAAATCTTCTGTCGTGGCTGTGGTTGTTGGTTGCTGCTCATTACTTGTGTCTTCATCAAAGGAGAGGAAATCGGATAAATCGCTATTAGCATCCTCAATGTCTGTGCTGTTAAAATCAATCCCAAAATCATCGGTGGCAGCAATATCTAAGGTTTCTTCTTGATGCCAGCTTTCATCTAGTTCGGGAGTATTACCATCAAATAAATCGGCAAGGGTATTTAACTCAGCTATTCCTACCTCTGGCCCATTGTGGTCAAGATTGCTACTGATTGGATGTACTTCGTCATGTGTGGTGAAACCAAGACTAGTGTGAATAGTAGCGTTTAATTGTGTTCCTTGTTGAACATAAGCGCGATCGCCCTTGACGTTGACGTAGCTATCGCTAGTATCCTCTTCTAGATTAAGTTCTTCACTTGTCTGAGCTAGGTTAGTTATGACTAACGGCTCTGTGTTACCAGATAAAATTGCCTCTGACGCAGTTGATGATTCTGTTACAGGCGCAGACTGAACGCTTACCAAATCTGTGGTAACTTCTAGCAACTCAATTTCTGCAAAGTTCAAAAGCGCTTCTAGTTGCTGACTAATTGCAATTTCAGCTTCCCTACCTTGTAGGACTAATTCTTGAGCTTGCTTGATTTCGGTAATGACAATTTTAGCTAACGTCAGATAAGTATTTTCAGGATTGCCGATCGCACTGGCTGCTGCTTGACACAAACCACACCACTTAGACAAGTTCCAAGTCTCACCAAGTTTGACTAACTGATAACAGCATTCCTGAAGGTTTTGTCGAGTTGAAGGTGTTGTTGTTTGCTTAAACAATTGCAACATTTCCCGCAGTCTTTGCAGCACCTGGGCTTGAAATTCGCTCCAATTATTATTTTCTTTGGCGGTGACTGGCGATAGCGCAGCGTTAGCGAGTCCGCGAGCGTCTCGCACAGCGTTGTCTTGCAACTCTTGAGGCGCTACCGACAAAGATATTTCTGGAGATTCCTGATGGGTGTCTTCTACCAAACTGGGAATATCTGGCCGCAGGAACATTTCTGTAAGTGTGGAGACATTCTCTACAGAGGTTGTTTGTCGTTCTGTTGTACTATCTACTCCATTTTTTGCTTGTTCTACAAGTAGTTCCAGATGCTGATATAACCATTGAAAAACTGGCTCAGTTTCTGACATCAAAGTATTAGCCGCATCTTCAGAAAGACCATAAGGCCCGCTCAAATGCTCTAACAGTGATTTCAGGGTATCAGATACACCGAGAAATAAAGACTCTAACTTTTGGTCAATCTGAACCGGATTATCTTTGAGAACTTTAAAACAATCTTCCAGACGGTGAGAGGTATGCTGGATGCTAGTCAATCCAAGCATCGCCGCTCCTCCTTTGATGGAGTGAGCCGCCCGGAAGACTTCACTGATCATTTCCGGGTCGTTTAGGGTACCCTCTAAATTCAGCAAGCCCTGTTCAATGGTATTCAGGTGATCCCTGGCTTCTTCGATAAAGTAACCCAAAATCCGCTGTTGTTGTTCCGGCACCATAGTTTTTTAGTCATTAGTCATTGGTCATTGGTCACTGGTCATTAGTCATTGGTCATTAGCAAATAAGAAAGGACAAAGGACAAATGACAATTTATCTGGTTTCTGTAGTTTCCACTCGGAAACGTTCAACGGAGGCGATTAAGTCACGGGATACACCTACTAAGTGTTGTAGGGCACCTGAAACTCGCTGTGCTTCCTGGGAAGTTTCTTGGGCGGTGAGTTCTACTGATTGCATTACATGAGCGACAGCGCGGGAAGTTTCAGTTTGTTCCACAGTGTCGCTAGTAATCGAACGTACAAGAATATCGATGCGATTCGCTACTTGAATAATATTTTCGAGCGATCGCTTGGCTTCTTCTGCCAATTTTGTACCTTTAATTACTTGTTGTGTGCCTTCTTCCATCGCGGTCATTACAGAGCCTGTTTCGCTTTGGATTTGCATCACAATTTGTTCGATTTCCTTCAGGGATTTAGCAGATTTGTCTGCTAACTGGCGCACTTCGTCTGCTACGATCGCAAACCCGCGTCCAGCTTCTCCTGCCCTTGCCGCCTCAATACTAGCATTGAGTGCTAGTAAGTTTGTTCTAGAAGCAATTTGGGAAATCAACGCCACAATTTTAGAAATTTCTTGAGAAGATTCCGCTAACCGTTTCACTTTTCGGGTGGTTTCGGCAACGGTTTCTCGAATTTCCAAAATCCCCGCCACAGTATTTTCTACTGCTTCTCCACCTTTGAGAGCGATCGTACTAGCATCACGAGCAACCGTTTCAGCTTCCCGCGCCGCCTCTGCTACCCGTTGAATCGAGTCAGTCATTACCTGTACAGAATTCAGCGTCACCGCCAACTCTTCTGCTTGGCGCAAAGCATCACTAGATAAGGCTCTTGCAAAGGTTTCGGAATTGGTTGCACCTTTTGTTACATCCTTCGCTGCCACTTTTACCTGTTGCACAATATCCCGCAAATTTTGAATTGTCAGGTTAAAAGCGTCAGCTACCGCTCCCAATACGTCGGCTGTGACTTCAGCTTGGACTGTTAAATCGCCTCTAGCAGCTCCTTCCACATCATCCAAGAGACGAATCACCTGGCGTTGCAGGTTTTCTTTGGCTTCCTCTTGTTCATCGGCTTTCCGTTGGGCTTCACTTGTAGTTGTGAAAATTACCCGTGCCATTTCATTAAAGCCAGTAGATAAATGGCCCAATTCATCTTCGGAAAACACTGTGGCTTGAGCATTCAGATTTCCTTGACGTACAGCCTCAAACTGAGCTTGGAGATCATCAGTTGTGCGCCGAATTTGTTTGAGTGCAAGATTCCCCATGACGCCTGCGGTAGCAAAACCTGCAATTCCCGCTGCAAGCGACATTGCCCAACCAGTGTTTCGTACTGATTCTCGTTGTTGGGCTGGCGAGAATGTGGTGGCGACAAAGCTAACTGTGGCAACAACCAGCGCCGAGACAATGCCCACACTTCCAGCAATTAACCATTGTTTCCTTTCTATGGAGGCATTTTCTAATGGTGCTAACCATCCTTGCTCAACGCTGACATTGGGTTCTAGTTTTGAGACATCTGTTTGGCTAAAGACTGGAACTCCTTCATGGGAACCAGTCATTGTGAATAGTTCCTCTTCGCGATCGCTGGCTGCACTACTGGCAGAAGCCTCTACAGATGGAGAACGTCTACTGCCACTGGTTTCTAATTGAGCAGAATTCATTGCTAGATCGCCGAAGTTAGAATCTGCTTCGAGCAGGTCAAACCCTGGAATATTACCTAAATCATCAAATTCCTCAAAGTCATCTAAAAATTCTATATTGCTCTTAGAATTTTCTCCATTCAGTATATTATTTGAATCTTCATAAGAGCTTAACCCCTCTGAGCCAAAGGCAGACTCAAATGCTTCCATATCAAAATTATCATCGTCATCAAAGCTATTCTTACCGATGATTTCCCCTGATTTAAACTGCTTGTCTTTTACAGGTAGATTGCTACTAAAAGATGAAGAATCATCAGATACATCTGGCACCAAAGCTGCTTCTGCAAATTTTTTTGGCTTCAACCAATCATCGTGTGCTTCGGTTTGAGGCAAATCATATTGACTCTTGTTATTTTTTGACGAACTATTTTTCAGTTCTTCTTGAACAAGAAGTAAAGTTTCATCTCCCAAACTAGATTTTGTAAATTCAAAGTCCCCATTACTAACCTCTGGAGACTTTGGCTCACTCAATAAATCAGGTAAATTATTCTTGTTATTCCCAGTTTTGGAATTAGAAGATGAAGAGTTATTATTGTCAATAGCTGAATTATTGTAATCAGAATTTATCTCATTATCTGAAAACTGATTATTTACTAATGATTCTTCGTAGTTCTCTTCTGATACATCTTCCTGCCAGAAAGCAGGCAACTCTAATTCTGTTTTATCCTCAAAATTGCTGCTATTTAATTCTTGTTCCTGTAGTTCTTCATTGAAGGCAAAAGGATCGTCACCAAAAGTTGTAGAAGAATCTGATATTTTTCCTGTTCCGATACTATCTTCTGTTGGTATATCAAATGGACTTTTTGAAGATAGCTCTTCAACGTCATTTACAGCTTCTTGATGCTCTCCAAAAAAGTTCAAATCAAGGTTATCGCTGTCAAAATCATCATTAGCGCCCAAATCTTCTAATTCTTGTTCGCTATCTGCCAGTGCATCAGACATGTCTGGGGAATTGATTTGCTCTTGACTATCTGATGTATTAATCTCCCCACTGAATGACTGTAAATACTGATTGATATTCTCAATTCCATTATTGGCAAAACCAATAATTTCTTGATCGTCAGTCAAGTGTAATACCTTTTGATATTCTTCTTTTGCTACATCATACTGCTGTAAAACATAGTAGATGTGACCCCTTAACAAATGGGAATTGGGGTCATTTGGTAAATTTTGCACCACTTGGTCAACTAAAGTGGCGGCAACCTCATAATTCCTTTGAACATAGGCGGTCATCGCCTGTTGATACGTTGGCTCGTAATTATCAATACTTGCTGCCATTTCCTCCTCCAATTTCATCCTGCCCACCTAGCACTCCGTAAAATTGCCATTTGATCGAGTAGTCGCAGACACTGTTTGTTTTTAGTATCTAACAACCACTCTCCACGTAAAAAGGGAGCCATAGTATCTGGAACACTAGTTGGTGGCATGAGATTCTGGACATCCAACCAGTCCATGCCACCAATTTCTTCTACTGCTAAACCCACTATTGTGTCTTGCTCTTCAATGGCAATCACCGAAATTTCAGCTCTATCCGTATTTAATGCACTTGTTTCCCCAAGAAATTGACCCAAATCAGCTACCCAAATAACTCGACCTCGTAAATTTAGAGTACCCAAAAGTAAAGGAGAAGCATTAGGAATCGGGGTGATTCTATCGGGACTTAGTTCAATTACCTCCCGAATGCCAGTTGCTTGTAGTGCAAACTCCTGATGCGAGGGAATGTAAAACCTTAAATGTAACTCACCTTCAGGACTTTCTACTTGTAATTCTGGTCGGAAATGATCTTGACCACTGCCACTTAAAAAGTCCGGTTTGCTGACCATATTGCTTTTGTCCTTATCCTCGCAGCAGTTGTTTGACTGTTCCCACCAACTCGGTTGGTTGAAATGGTTTGGCTATGTAAGCGTCTGCACCCTGCTTCATGCCCCAATAGCGATCAAATTCTTCGCCTTTGGAAGAACACATAACCACAGGGACATTTTGGGTTTTTGGATCGGATTTTAAGCGCCTACAGACTTCGTAACCGTTCATTCGGGGCATGACAATATCCAATACCACTAAATCGGGAGGTGCTATTTGAATTGCCTCCAATGCTTCTAATCCGTCACTGGCATGGGTTACTGTTAGTCCAGTTGCTTTCAGGAGGTCTGTAATCATCTCCCTTTGGGCGATACTGTCTTCCACAATCAGAACTGTACTCATAAGTGTCTATTTACCCCCTGATATAGACGTTCCTATTTGGAACATTCTTTGATTCCCCCACAAGTATTAACTGTATAAATTAATTGTATGTTCTCACTATTTTCCGGGATATTGACGTTTCACTAAGTAGCTGACTCTGTGATAACATCTTTTAACTGATCTTTTAGTAGATCAACAAATCTTCGATCTCTTTATATGCCCGATAGATGAGTGAGATGAGTGAGATGAGTGAGATGAGGGAGATGAGGAGGATGAGGAGATGAGGGAGTATGGGAAGTGTGGGGGAGAAGAATTAATAACTAATGCCCAATGCCCAATGCCCAATCCTCAGTCCCCAGTCCCCAATCCCCAATCCCCAATCCCCAATTTTCATTGGTTGTTGATATATTTCTCTACAAGCATAAGTAACTCAGTGTCTGTAAATGGTTTTGTTAAATAATCTGTTGCCCCGACCATACTAGCTTTGACTCGATCAATAAATCCATCTTTACCAGTGAGCATGATAATCGGTGTGAGCCGAAATGCCCTTGAATGCCGCAGCATGGCGCAAACCTCGTACCCCTCTAATTCCGACATGGCAATGTCGCATAAAATTAAGTCCGGTTTGAGTTTAAAAACCAGACTCAGTGCCTCTAAAGGATTGGTGAGAGCGATCGCTTCATAACCTTGTGCTTGTAAGATGGAATTTATAGTCTCACCGATGGCGATCGCATCGTCAATACATACTATCCGCCCCCTGTGGTTTCCCTTCAATTCCCCGTTATCACTGTGGGTATCTGGTTTAGCAGTGTCTAAATATACCAGTTGTAGCCAACTCTGTTGCACATAAGGATATATTGCCTTAGCGACTGTCAAAATGTCTCGGTTAAGATAGCGAGCCAATTGACGCAAGGATGTTTTACCATCAGCCCAATGTTGTAGCTTATTTACGGTTGCTTCTGGTAGCGAGGATTGTAGGTGAACTTTGTCAGATAGCACTGGCAATTGTTCTGGAGACTGAATATGTGGATACAGCTGCTTCCACTCTTGCACCTGCTTGGTGATTTTTGTAACAAATGGTGCAATCTCGAAAGTGTTTAATTGCGGCGCAAGTGCCGCACCTTGATGGAAAATGAAGTTCCCTTGGTGTAAACTCAGCAGGTCAAAGAGAGTTTCATGTACCAAGCCGTGAATGATACTACCAGCGATCTTGGGATTGATAATATTCCGCTCCAAGAGTGCCCACAGATAGGCATACTCTGGCGCGTCGGTTGATGGTAAGGAGGCAATTTGTTTGTCGGTAAGTCGCATCTCGACTCGATAATGACGTAAATAATCGCTAATTCTGGATAAACTACTCTCACCTTCTTGGCAATAGATAATTTGACCATTGAGAAAAAAGACGAACCAAGACTGTTGTTTGAGGCGATAAATGCTTGCTCCCTCTCCACCCAGTTTGTTGTTATGGTGAGAGCTAGTAGCTCTGACCCATAGTTGCCCAGTTCGTTGTCCCAACTCAATCAATTGCAGGATACTGCAAATATCAATTTCATTTAAATTTCCCTGCATTTATCTAAAAAATACTCCTTGTAATGCCGTTAATATTATTTTTAAATGGGTTTGGGCTTAAATTGACTACGATCTGTTGCATCCAAAGGAGAACTGCTATAGATTCAGCTATAAAGTTTAATCTTTCGTAATACACTTTGGCAAAGCTAGTGTTAACACGGAAGTCATCATGACTGTCATCAGTACAAAATATAAAGGCGCGACTGACTCACTTTTATAAATATCAAGACGTAATATCTCGCGTCTATAGTTTTGTCTGTCTTGTTTTCCTAAACTTCGGTTCAGTGAGATAAGTTAACAGAATTATTTAAGGTATATCCCAAAACATAAACTTTAAGTGCATCAATAAAGGACTAACGGTGTGCTGTATTTAGCAGAAGTACAAAAACAGAAGGGTGGTTTACTCAGTGGCGGTGGCAAAACTGAACTGAAACTACTAGCTTGTCAGCGAACTGACCAGAATTGGAGTCCTGTGTCAGAAGAAGTGATTGCGGCTGAGGAGGCAAGCAAATTAAATGATGGTGCTTTAGTACTGGTTGAACTGAATCCAAATCGTCAAGTGCAACGTATTCAAGAAGCAGGGCGGCCATTAGTCAATATTTTGCAGAATTTTTCCCGCCAATTGGAGAAATTTAAGCTCAAGGAAGATGAAATTGATCAGTGGAAGCAATCGCTGACGTTTCAGGCGCAAGAGTTGAATCGCCGTGAAATGGACATGGAAGTACGCTCTGAACAGTTGCACAATATGGAGGATGAGTTGCAACAACTGGAGCAGCAAAAACAGGAAGTTGACACATCCCGCCAGGAAATTGAACGATTACAAACAGAAGTTGAGCGCAACCGCCTAGAATTGGAAGGCGCTTGGGAGCATTTGCGGGGTGAGCAACGCCGCCTGGAGGAACGTCTTGCGGATTTCCCACAGGGAACGGTTTTAGATGAGGAGCAAAGTCGGGTAATGAGTGAATTACTCGATCGCTTATCTAGTCGTGTTGCTCCCACGGAAACAGTCAGAGAACATCTCCATCTGGCCTTTGAATTGGTCGAAAAGCAGCAAGCTACTCTTACCCCGCACTGGCAAAAACTGGAGCAGCAAAAAAGTGCGATCGCACAACAGCAAGAAGAAGTGGAGCGTTTGTCACAAACCTTTAGCGATCGCCAAAATGCATTGCAACAAGCACAAAATTCTCTAGTCCAGCAAACAGCCCAATTGCAGATAAATAGAGCAGACCTTAGCAGCAAGCAAGAGTATGCTCGGATAATCAAAGAGCAGCTACGAAACGCCGAAGAGTTATATCAACAGATTCACTCTTTGTCTGCGTCTGGTGGTGTAGTTATCGGCCAGCAAGCTGATGTGGAAGCTTTAGAGAAAATGCCTTTAGAAGAACTGCAAAAGATTGTGCAAGATTTGCAGTACAAGTTAGAAATAGACGCTAGCTTTGTTCACGATCAAGAACAAGAATTGAAATATAAACAAGAAGCTATAGAAGAACTGCAAAATAAATTAAATCACGCATCTGACCATGACCATATCAATTTGGAACTGGAACTAACAGATGAAAAAGACCTCTATCAGATGCTAAACTCCAGTTTGGTGGGGCAACGCCGTAATATGTTACAGCATCAAAAGTTTCTCAAGCAACACCAAGCTGTATTACTACGGCGACAAGGACATACTGTTGTTGATGAAGAAGAGGGTAATAAAGTTAATTTAGAACCGATTCTGTTACAACTTGAAACCCAGCGACAACAATATTCACAGGAAGTCCAAAGGCTGGAACGTGAAATTGATCAGATTCGTTCTGGTATTGAGCTAAATCAGGGAATGATTGAAAATCAAACTCACGATTTGGATGAAAAGCGCCAAGAACTGAAAGCGATGGAGGAAAACTTGCTATCCCTAAGAAGAACAACTGCCCAATGCTGGGGTCGAGTGAATCTTTATCAAGAAGCACTACAACCAATTCAGGATTGTCTAGATGGATTACGGCAGAAGCTGCAAGAAATTGGAGAATCTTTAGAGCAATTCCAGGAAACTGGTGATTATCAAGTCCAAGCGATCGCTCAGTTGCGCCATACTCTCCAGAGTTTAATGCCTCAGCCACAATTACTAGCGTCTTAACAAGTGCTGAGTACTAAAGGTGGCGGCTTATCCATAAGTACAAGCTGTTGATTTTAAACTAAAATACTTAACGCCTGCTCCAATACAGGCGTTAACCCAAAAGGGTAAGTACAGTATTTCATAAATATGTGACGAAGTGAGCGACTTACTGCTAAGGTTTGGCGAGGCTCGATAACGCTACAAACTTTTGAAATTCTTTACTAAGAAAATAAGAAAAATTTATTTTAGCCTTTACTAGTAACTAGTTTTTGTCGTCTCAATTTCCGTTTCAGTACGTAGGCTCCACCTAAACTACTGAAAGCTAACATATGTAACCCTGTATAAGATGGTTCAGGAACAGTAACAAATTTAGCATACAGACTTGCTTGATCGCTTTTACCTTCAAAAACGCGCAATTGGCTAAAAGTTGTTGCACCACCATCTTTACTGAATCCAACTATTTCAAGTCTTGTAAGAGTTCCATCTAAATTAAATGTTGGGCTGGGAAATCTATTTGGAAAAAAGATAGAATCAGCATCTAGATCAGGAGCACCTGTGTTAAGTGTAGTACTAAGTTTAACTTTAGACGTAAAATTCTGATCGAGTAGAGTGGGAATAGCTACATTTATTAAAGTATTAAGGGATACAGAATTAATAAGAGTACCTGCTAATGTGATTCCATTGAAGTAGGTTAAATCTCCTAGTTTAAATAAAGAGTCATTACTCGTAGAAAATGAATTCCCACTGAATGAAAGCTTATTTGAACCAGTTCCAAAACCGTTAGGATCACCCCATTGGAATATATTAGTTCCAACACCTGAGAATATAGGGTTAGGGTTCTCTGCCCCTGCTTCGGGATTTATCCACGTCCCACTAGAGGAACCAGCAATAGTTATAGCTTGTGCTTGAGCAGACCAACTAACTGCTGTTACAGTAACCACAATAGTAGATAGTACATTCCTAAGGTATAAATTTAGTTGAAACACCTGATAACCTCAGTATTTTTTTGGAATTACATGATACTGGGTGTATATTATAGTTAATAATAAAAATTGTCAACTCATTAGATATAATGTTACTACTCATGAAATATACTTACAACCAAAAGATACAATTAATAACAGTACTCAAAATTATTTGAGAAAGCTCCAATCGCTTTCTACTTAAGCGATCGCACCACCAGGAAATAGATCGGTTTGCTATTAGGCATCAGCCCTAACTTATTTTTTTCGGGCTAAAGCCCAAGTACGAACTACGAACTTAGTTCTTATTCCATAAATAAACTAGATTCTACATTAAAAAAATCTCCCAGCTTACGCGCTTGTTCTGTATTTATCTTCTCTTGTCCATTTAAAATATTATTAACCAAATCTTCTGTTCCTAAAACTGATACTAAATCATCTCTACTTCCCTCAGATTCCTCTAAAAGAAATAACAACATAGATACAGAATTATTCGGCTGGATTGGCTGATAATATTCCTGCTCAAACTTTTCAACTAAAGTAATTAATAACTGATAAAGTTCGTCTTCTTCTGGGGTACATTCCCGGTGCATTAAATCTTCTACTATCTTTAAAGCTTGCTCATTTTCAACTTCACTTTTTATCAGTTTGGGAAGATAAGCTGTTAATAATTCCTTGTATTTATCTGGATTAAAAGTAAGGGTCATCTTTCCAGTTCTCCTTATCATATTCCGCATATCTGAGGATAGACTTAATATAAATTAACTGTCCTTCATAATCTATACTAATAATCAAGCGATATTTATTTCCTTTAATATTGAATACTGTAAAGTTACCAACAGCTTCAGCTTTAATAAAAATTTGCTGTACTTCAAGTAAATTTGACCATTTCGCTTTAGTAGCAATCTTATACCAATTGCTTAATGCTTCCTGACAATCTGCATGGCTTCCTGCATATTCTCTTAAAATTCTAAAACTAATAATGTGCATTCTCCCTGATAACAAAAAGACTTTAAATAACTATTTCAAACAGATCCAATCGCCTTCTACTTGAGCGATCGCACCACCAGGAAATGGATCGGTTTGCGATCGGTTGGGCGCTATAATTAAAGCCGTTAATTTTTCGATGTGTTCAAAACTGGGGGCATCAGTCAGTATTTGCTGCAATACCTGACGCATCACGCGACGTTGCAATGCTAATGGTGCTTTCTGCAATACCCGACGATTTAACCTCAAGGGAAGAAGAGGAGTAAGAGAATATTCTTCATGCCCCATGCCCCATGCCCCATGCCCTATGCCCAATGCCTCTTCCCGTAACTGCTGGGCGGCTTTTTCCAAATATTCTACTTCTGCTTGGAGAAGTTCTGCTGTTTGGGCTAAGGCTGATTCTACTTGGGGATTAAAATTTTCCCGCAAATAGGGTATTAATTCTTGGCGAATCCGGTTGCGGGCATATTGCAAATCTTGATTGGTGGAATCTTCCCAAATTGGCAATTTGAACTCTTGACAAAATTGCTCTGTTTGTGTGCGGGTAATTTCTAATAGTGGACGCACTAGCATAATGCCTGTAGTTAGGGGGCGTTGCCAAGTTAGGGCTTGTAAGCCATCAGCACCAGTACCGCGAATTAAGTTGTAGAGGAGAGTTTCGGCGCGATCGCTTGCGGTGTGTCCTGTAACTATATATTGATAATTATTTGCTTTGGCGATCGCACTTAAAGCTTTATAACGCCAATCGCGTGCAGCAGCTTCACTATTTATAGATTCGTTCGCTGTTTCTAAATAAAAGGATGTATCCCAAGTTTTAGCTAAATTTTCAACGTGATGAGCATTAGCTTCGGAGTCAGAACGCCAACGATGATCGCAGTGGGCAATACCTAAATCCCATCCCCATTTGGATTGTAAATCTAAAAGTAATTTTATTAAACACAGAGAATCTTGTCCGCCGGAGACAGCGATTAATAGACGCTGGTTGCTCTCAAATAAGTGGCGCGATCGGATGGTGCGATGGATTTTCGCGTGTAGGGGAGTCCACACCATATTTGGAACTTCTCATACTAATTCGTTATTCGTAATTTTTGAAAGTCAGATTCAATTTGGGCTTCCAGGTTTGACTTTGTTGCCTTATTTTAGGCAATTCTTGCAACACAAAGTAAATAATTTTGCAATTCTCTCTGTTTCTGTGCGTGAACCTTATCCCCAATTCAACGCATAATATACAGAATCTTGTATAAATTCATAGGTGATTTAATGGCAGGAATTCAAGTCGGTATTGAGGGGGAAGGCGCACCAGCAGCAGCCGAAGCATTGCTAGAAATTCCTGGAATATCGGGAAGCTATGAAGTTCCAACGCAAAGAGAGGGAACTCTAGCAGCGATCGCAACTATCATTGGGATTGTCGGCGGTGCTGCGGCTTTAGCTGAACAAATTCGCAAATGGTATCAAGAATGGCATAAATCTCATCCAGGGAAGCAATTTGATGTGGTAATTCTTGACCCTGATACTGGAAACAGGATTTTACTGGAAGAAGCTACTATAGAGGAAATCACGGAAATCCTCAAATCTATCAGCAAATAAGTGCAAACTATCCGCATTCAACTTCGGGAAAGTACGCAGGAAACAGTTGAACTCAGGTATTGGCTACCTCAAATAAAGCACTATGAATCACGTCGCCTGGAATTAGCACAAATCGCTGATTTCCTCAAGCAAGGAGAACGAGATTACTATAAACTGCTGCCCAATTTATCAGGAATTGGGCAGCAATTATTTTTTTGGTTGGATGGCGATGGACGGTGGTTGAGTCGGGGAATTGCTAACTGTCGTGGTGAGGGGTTGGTAATTGCCATTGATACTGATAAAAAATTGGCACATCTACCTTGGGAAGTGCTGCATAATGGTGAGGATTTTTTGGTGAAGCGGGTTAATCCTGTGGTGTTACCTCTGCGCTGGATTGAGAAAGAAACGGAAGGGTTTTCTGTGGAAGCACGACAATTGCGAGTATTGTTTATGGCAACCGACCCGGAAGATGTGCAACCCAAGTTAGAGTTTGAACAGGAAGAAGCGAGAATTCTGGCTGATACGCGAGATTTTGCTGTAGATTTGCGGGTGGAAGAAAGCGGTTGCGTTAGCGAGTTGGGTAAGGTGTGGAGTCGCTATTTTAGTCAATATTTTAATGACTTTGATGTGTTTCACCTCACAGGACACGCCTCAATTAAAGATGAAGCACCTTACACGCCTTACTTTATCACTGAGACGGAAATCGGGGAACGCCACGAAACCACAGCCGCAGAACTGGCGGAAGTCTTCCGGTTTCGCTTTCCCAAATTGGTGTTTTTATCTGGGTGTCGGACTGGACAAGCACCAGATAAAGGGGCTGTCCCTTCAATGGCTGAGGCACTTATTGCACAAGGCGCTAGGGCGGTTTTAAGTTGGGGGCGGCCTGTGGAAGATCGGACAGCTACAGCCGCCGCCGCGCACCTCTACGGGAAATTGGCAGCCGGATATGAATTAGCCCAAGCACTTGCTAGCACTTACCAGCAGTTGTTTAAACAGAATGTGCGTGACTGGCATTTGTTGCGGTTATATGTCCAGGGAGAATGTCCCGGTGCGTTGGTGGAAGTGTTGGGAGATGTGCCACCCTCTGCGCCGGAACCTGCTTATCAACAGTTTTTAGATCCCGATACCCAACTGGTGCGGGTGGCGAAACCCTCTGAGTTTGTTGGGAGACGGCGGACTTTGCAACGTTGTCTCAAAGCTATTCGCACTTCATTAGGGGTACTAATTCACGGACTGGGGGGTGTGGGTAAGAGTACTGTGACGGCGCGACTTCTGGAAAGGATGGTTGGCTATCACAGGCTGGTGAACTTTCGGCAACTGGATGAGGACAAACTGCTCAAATCCCTGGCTGAACAATGTACCTCGGAACGGGGGCATGAAATTCTCAATGGCAAGTTACCCTTGATGCAGCGCCTCACCAAGTTTTTCACTGAAGGACTGAATACCAAAGAACAGCGCTTTGCCTTTGTGCTGGATGACTTTGAGGCTAATTTGGAATTACGAAATGGGGTTTATGTCTTGCAACCACAAGTTGTGGATGTACTGCTGGCGTTGCTGAAGGCGATGCAAAATTCCCAACTTCCTCACAAGGTAATTATTACCTGTCGCTACAATTTCACTTTGTCAGAACTGAATCATCGTCTGTACCGCGAACCTCTGGGTGCTTTGGGTGGGGCAGATTTAATTAAAAAGTATAATCGTCTGGATTCGTTTAATGGCAGTTGGCAATTTCAGCCAGATTTGCCCGAACGTGCCAAACAAGCAGCAGATGGAAATCCTCGGCTGTTGGAATGGTTAGATAAGATTTTGCAAAATTCCCCCAAGTCGCCGGATGCGGAGAGGGGAGTTGAGATGATTCTGCAAAAGATGGCAGAAAAAGAAAAGGAATTTCGTGAGGATATTTTGGCACAGGAATTGCTGAAGCAGCAAACTCCAGCTTTGCGTCTTATGCTGGGGAAGTTGTTGGTGTATGAGTTACCTGTTCCTCTAGCTGCGATTTCCCCGATTTGTGAGGATATCTCAAGTTGGGAAAGTCATATTCAACGCGCTGAAATTTTGGGTTTGTTGGAAGTTACCCTCACCAACAACAAAGAGAGGTTGTATCGTGTTCCCCGTATTTTGTCACCGTTACTAGAGTTTCCAGAAAACTCCAGGGGTGAAGAGTTGTATAAACAAGCTGCACAAATTTTGTATCGCTTGTGGTGGAAAGAAGTGGAAAGTGCGACGGAAGGACAAAAGTTAGAAATTCATCGGTTGGCTTTGTTGGGGAAGGATGGAGAAATTGCAGCGAAAGTAGCTAGTTTATCGGCTAACCGCTTGTGGAATCAAGGCCGTTTTCGGGAAGCAATAAATCTGTGCAAATCAACTTTAGAAATTACTAAAAATCATAGTGTTCTCAGACAAATTGCTTATTGTGAACACCAAATAGGTGAGGTTGATCAAGCATTAAATTATTACCAACAAGCTTTAAATCTTTGTCCCGCAGAGGACGAACAAGAATTAGCATCAATTTATCATTATTTTGGGATGCTGAAATATTACAAAGGGGAAGTGGATCAAGCGATCGCACTCTACAATCAGTCTTTGGAAATAACAGAACGCATTGGTTATGTCCAAGGCAAAGCGGCGACGTTGCATGAACTGGGACGTATCTACGCCGACAAAGGGGAAGTGGATCAAGCGATCGCACTCTACAATCAGTCTTTGGAAATAACAGAACGCATTGGAGATGTCCAAGGCAAAGCCTCGACGTTGCACGATTTGGGATATATCTACGCCAACAAAGGGGAAGTGGATCAAGCAATTGCACTCTACAATCAGTCTTTGGAAATAACAGAACGCATTAGAGATGTCCAAACCAAAGCGGCGACGTTGCACTGTCTGGGAATAATCTACGCAAACAAAGGGGAAGTGGAACAAGCAATTGCACTCTACAATCAGTCCTTGGAAATAACAGAACGTATTGGAGATAGCCGAATCAAAGCGGCGACGTTGCGCCGACTAGGAATGATCTACGCCAACAAAGGGGAAGTGGAACAAGCAATTGCACTCTACAATCAGTCCTTGGAAATAACAGAACGCATTAGAGATGTCCGAGGCAAAGCATCGGCGTTGCACCGACTAAGAATGATCTACGTTGACAAAGGGGAAGTGGAATAAGCGATCGCACTTTTCAATCAGTCTTTGGAAATAAAAGAAGGCATTGGAAATGTCCAAGGCAAAGCGGCGACGTTGCACTGTCTGGGAATGATCTACGCCGACAAAGGGGAAGTGGAACAAGCAATCGCACTCTACAATCAGTCTTTGGAAATAACTCAACGCATTGGTGATGTCAAAACCAAAGCGGCGACGTTGCATCAACTGGGAATACTCTACGCCAACAAAGGGGATGTGGATGAAGCGATCGCACTCTACAATCAGTCTTTGGAAATAACTGAACGCATTGGTAATGTCCAAGGCAAAGCGGCGACGTTAAGCCAACTGGGAATTCTATACGCCAATAAAGGGGAAGTGGATGAAGCGATCGCACTTTTCAATCAGTCTTTGGAAATAGAAGAACGCATTGGTAATGTCCAAGGCAAAGCAATGACTCTATGGTGGTTAGGACATTTGGCAGAACAGCAGGGTGAATACACTAAAGCGATATCCTATTTGCAACCAGCTTTAGAGATTTTGCAGCGATTGAAGTCACCGGATGCTGAAGGTGTGAGTGCAAGTCTTGATAGGATAATTCGTAATTCGTAATTCGTAATTCGTAATTACAGCACCAAAAGATTTTTTATCTCACGCAAAGGCGCAAGGACGCAAAGAAGAACGCGAGAGTGTTTTCTAAATAAATGAAAATTGCTGTAATGAGTCTTTAATACTCGTGGACGAGTCTTTGATACTTGTGAATGAGTCTTTTATACTCGCGCGAGAGTCTTTGATACTCGTGGACGAGTCTTTGATATTCGTGGACGAGTCTTTTATATAGGACTTACGCAAAAATTGCTAAAAAGCTTAATTTCTCGAACCGCCAAGACGCCAAGAGCGCCGAGAATTCGTAGAGTGTGCGTAAGTCCTATTATACTCGTGAATGAGTCTTTGAACTCCGTTAATGAACCTCAGAGCTTCGTTCGTGAACCTTTAAGCTTCGTTGATGAACCTCGGAGCTTCATTTGTGAACTTTAGAGCTTCGTTAATGAACCTCAGAGCTTCGTTGATGAGCCTCGGAGCTTCATTTGTGAACCTTTGAGCTTCGTTAATGAACCTCAGAGCTTCGTTGATGAGCCTCGGAGCTTCGTTTGTGAACCTTTGAGCTTCATTTGTGAACCTCGGAGCTTCATTCGTGAACCTCGCAATGTTGTTCCATTAAGGCAAGGCAAGAGACGCGATAAATCGCCGTCTCTACAATAATCATTCCTTTGTAGAGACGGCGATTTATCGCGTCTTCGTGATTATGGGATTTATTTCATTAATAAATTTTGATAGCAATTCAGGTGAGAGAATCAGGATCTATGCCAAGCGATCGCAATTGTTATGCTTTATTTCATTAATGAATTTTGATAGCAATTCAGGACAGAGAATCAGGATCTATGCCAAGCGATCGCAACCGTTCTCGTAATAATTGGTTTTCTTGCTGTGCTTGTTGAGCTTTTTGTTCTGCTTGTTGAGCTTTTTGTTCTGCTTGTTGAGCTTTTTGTTCTGCTTGTTGAGCTTTTTCTTGTGATGTTAAAAATCGTTGTCCTTGTTGGTTATACCAATACATCCATTCCCGTGGTATACCTAGATAAGTTCCTCGTTCGATGCCAATTCCTAAACCTAGTTCTGGCAACCAAACTGGATTACCATCATGTAATTCATAAATATTGTTAACTAATTTGTAAACTTCTAAACGTGGCTTACGGCGACGAAATGGGTTGTAAACTACATAATACAAAATTCCCAATCTTGCATACTCTGCTTTTTTGGTCGAGTACTCACCACGGTATGTTTTAGATACTACCTCTAACACCAATATCGGTAATTTCTTCTCTTCCCAAAGCACATAACTGGGGCGGAGGTTTTCATCATAAAATCGCTCTACGCCCAAACTCAAAAACCCATCTGGGACTATTGCTGGTAAATCTGGGTCATAATAAATACCCATATCTACACCAAAAAACCAATCCATGCGTTCTGCCCAAGCGATCGCTAGAAGCGCTTTGAGTAAACCGGGAATTAAATCTTGTAATTCATTATCCACAGGGGTATCGTCAGAGTCTGGCAGTTCCTCTGATGAGGGCAAACAAGCTAACGGATCGTACTTTAGCATGATAGGTTTACTCTTTCTCAGGTATTAGTACATCTTTATTTTATTAATGAATTTTGGTAGCAATTCAGCACATCCTATTTTATTTACAAACATTAAGAAGCTCAGAACCCCGCTTCTTTATGAAGTCGGGGTTTTGCTCATTGGATATTAATTTTCTACTTGTTTGAGTCTTTGAAAAATTTCATCAAGTGGTGATTCAGAATCTTCAGGACAAAATTCTAAAGCAAGTCTAACTTTTCCTTTTTTCCACCCTTGAGTACTGAATTGTAAAACCTCACAATTTAATCCTTGTGTATACAAATTTACTTCGTCTGTTTCTGCTGCTCCAATATATTCCTTAATTGCTGTAATCAAATCACGAACTTTAAAAGTTTTAGCAATATTTAACTTATTAAAAGTGTCTGGTTCTATAGACACAACTTCATCATGGTTTAGTCTCTCGAATCCATCTTCCATAAAAATCTCCTGTCAATAAATCTATATTTTCCAGGGATATAACAGTTCATCCGAAATAAAATGATGATTTTATAGATTTAGTCATTGGTCATTAGTCATTAGTCCCTAGTCATTATCAGTAATAATTTTGTCTCGCGCAATCGCTCTTAGCGATCTCGTAAGAGTAGGGGCAAAGAAAAACTTTGCACTCCTCTGCGTTTCAACCTAAACACTCAACTTCCCATAGTTTTACGTGAGATTTTATTAAGTCCTAAGTTATGAGTAAAAGTAAAATACTCATAACTCAGTACTGTCTTAGCGAGGTTCTTAAAAGAACCAACCGTAAGAATGCAACCCTTTACCCAAAAGATTCACACCGAGATAGCAAACCCAAACAACAACAAAACCAGTGGCAGCTAAAATTGCCGGACTACGCCCTTGCCAACCGCGAGTGATTCGGGCGTGGAGATAAGCAGCGAACACTAGCCAGGTAATCAATGCCCAAGTTTCTTTGGGGTCCCAACTCCAGTAAGAACCCCAAGCTTCGTTAGCCCAAACGCCACCAGCAATAATACCAATTGTCAGCAGGGGAAATCCTAGCCCGATGATGCGATAGCTGATGTTGTCGAGGGTTTCGGCAAGGCTAAGGCGCTGGGGTGAAAGGGGTTCCGAATTTTGGATTTCGGATAGCGAAGCGTTAGCGAGTCCTCGAGTGTCTTGCGGATTTTGGATTGGGGTTGTTGTAACTAAACCCAAAACTGCGGTGTTACCGTTACCGTTGCCGTTACTGGTAGTTTCAAAACGAGCAAAGCCGTTATTTTCGGCAGAAGGGGCTGATGGTTGAGGAATTAGTTCAGCTGCTTTGTGTAAGCGATAGCCGTTGCTGCGATAGCCACCAGTACCGACTGAACTACCTTGTAGTTGAATGTTTTGACCGCGAGTCACAACTAAAAAAGCGATCGCTAATAATGAACCCACCATCAAAGCAGAATAACTCAACATCATGACGCTGACATGCATCATCAGCCAATTTGACTTTAAGGCAGGTACTAGAGGTTCTGACGCTTGCATCTGGGATGGTAGTGTCATAGTCGCAAAAGCAGCAATCAACATTGCCACAGGAGCTGTAACCACTCCTACTAAGCGGCTACGACTACTACTTTCAGCAATTAAATGGACGGTGGTAATTCCCCAAGTTAAGAAAAACAGGGATTCATAGAGATTACTTAAGGGAAAGTAACCAGCTTCTATCCATCTTGCCCCTAATAGAGTCGCCATGCACAAATTAGCGATCGCCATCCCAGCTGTCCCCAAAGCGGCTAAATAAGGCAGATTCGGAAAAGCCGCTCCTCCCCAATACACCAGCATTGTAAGGAATAATATGGCAAAGGAGGCATTGTCCAGCCAGTTCTGGAGTACAACCAAATTCATAAAGTCTTCTCTCCGTGGATAATTTAAAATATCGATTCTGACTGTTATGATCCTATATGCTTAGAGGGTCATGGGACAGGGGCAATCCAAAATCTAAAATTCTTACTCCCCACTCCCCTATCTAACAGAACTGCTCTTATTACTTTCTGGACTAGGCAAGGGAGTCGTGTTCCTAACTTTTTTAAGTGCTATAAAAATGTCGTAAAGATTACTGCGACTGTCGCTGACGGCAGATGTCATTCCAATTGAGCGCGTTGCATTAAGCAAAGCTTGTTGATTGGGAATTAGAGTTGGTAAAAGGAAATTTTTCACAGTTCGTTCCACATCCAGGAAAAATTGACCATTTGTCGGATTTGGTTCTGTAGGAACTGTTTGTTGGAAGGGGATCGTGCTAGCTAGTGTCGTGTTGGGTTTGGGAAGAATTTTATCAGTAACAGGAGCGCCCACTACTAGAAAGGCGACATCTCCATCTAACCAGCCGTGGGTGGCAGTTAAAGTACCATAGGGTGAAACCCAGTTAACAACGGGTAGTCCTGCGACTTTCGCCGGTTGAACTTGGAACTGGTATTGATCTCTCATCACCTCATCGAGTTGTTTTATGGATGTTTCAGCTGATTGGCGATCGCTTCCCTGTACCATGAACACCAAACCCGCACGAAAATCATTTGGTGAACCTTCTTTTGGAGTAGTAGGAATCACTGATAAGGAAAACTCGCCTTTCATCCAACTGAGCAAATCCTTATCTAAATCGAGAGTGGTAAGAGATTTTATACCACTTCTAAGTTGTTCTGGTGCGATCGGTGAGAGGGGATTTCCTTGAGATGTTAAAACGTAATCTCCCCACAATCTCTGTAAGTTTCCCCCCGAAAGCATCATTAAGGTTTCTGCTGGTACGCGGTTTTGCATTTGCCCAGCATTATTTTCTACCGCCAGCACCCGTTGACTATTAGGATTTAACCAAGAAACGCCCTTGAAACGGATTCCTTCTGCCTCTAAAGTCATTGTCCCCGCTAAAGCTTGGTTATTTTGCAGTTGAGCCAAAACTTGAGCTGGTATTGGGCGGTTTGGAGAAGCTGCGGCTATTTTGGCTGCTGTTGGCACATTGACGTAAAACTGGCCAAAGCGTTGGTAGTCGGCGATCTTTGGAAAGTTCTCAGCAAAGCCCCCTGTTGTCGCTAGAGATGTTTGATTTTTGTAAGCATCAATTGCTCGTTCTGTGGCTTTGGGACTATCAGTTATAACTAAAAAACGCCCATCTAATAATGCTGCTGAGAAGTTTTCTCCTGCTTGTCCCTGACTTTGTTTAATGGCGATCCCTTGATAAACACGGTCAATCCATTTGCCTTGTTTAAGGGTTTTGGGTTGTGCCAAAATATTTTTGGCGATTTCTGGGTTTTTCACTGGTAATACCATTACCATCGACTGCTGATCGTTGGCAGCATCTTCATTGGTGGTAACTGGTTTGGGTGCAGCAATACTTGCTATTGCTGGGGCAAGAATTGCAATTGTAACGTCATTGCCTACCCAAGAAGCGATATCTTTCTGGAAATCGTAACCATTATTAGTGAGAAAGCGATCGCGCAATTCAACTAAATTTCTGTCCAGTTCTGCTTGGGTTTCTTTCGTGCCAAACTCCCGCAATTTCTGCCACTGCTGGGGATCTGTTGTCAGAGAAACCGCAAACAGGGCATCACCAGGAATAATATTTGCACCTACTAGCAAATCGCTAGAAGATCGTTGTCTCTGGCTTAACAACCAGTATGCTGCACTCCCTGCACCAATCAATAGCCCAGCAGCCGAGAGCGTCAGCACCAGAGACGGTTTCTTATTTTTCTTCATCGGAACAGACACAAGAGGCGGTGCCATTGAAACCTATACCTTATACTTGCAAACTTATTACTTGCTTGATTAGTCAAGTACACCAACAGGTTTAACCATTCTTTAGAACAGCTAATTATATTAAATTTTTCTACCCTAGATGTTGATGATACTTCGGTAATCAACCTTTCCTACTCTTTCAAAAGCTGTGTTTTTGACTCAGTTACCATTTTTAACACGCTTTGTTGAATTTCGTAGGACGTTTCCCTGAGATTAATTCCTTTGTCGGAAAGTTTTCGCAAGTAAATCTGTTATTCCAAGGTACTTGGTTTTGCGCGGTTGCGATATGCGATCGCCTAGCATGGGCGGGTAGGCGATCGCGCCACATCAAAAGTGCAGTATTTTTTGGGATAATGCGGTATAGCAAAGCTATACCTTCAGGCTTATCATTTACTTATACTTGCAACTCAAATCCAGGTAAAATATCTTCTCCAGAAACAATCGCTGGCATTTGCACAACTTCTACAGCTTTCAAAAGTCGGTAAATTTCAACTTGGCGATCTTGAGGATTAATTAGCCAGCCCAAACGCAGACCATTTTTAATGTATTCCTGCATTTTCTCTTGAATCGGTGCAAGGCGATCTGTCTCCGATCGCAGTTCAATCAAAAAGTCGGGTACAAGTGGCGGAAATTTTTTTCGTTGTTCTGCTGTTAAAGCTTCCCACCGCTCCAATTTTACCCAAGCAGCATCAGGAGAACGTTTTGCACCGTTGGGAAGTATAAAGATAGTTGAAGAACTAAAAACTTTCCCTAATTTTGCTTGACGATTCCAATTATTTAAGTCTGTAATTAAATCTGCTTCTTGATTTCCGCTTTCTCCTCCTACTGGTGGCATAATTATTAATTCTCCAGCTGCATTCATTTCCAGGCTTAAGTCACGATTGGCAACACACAATTGATAAAATTGCTCATCGGTTAAATGAGCAATCGGTTCTAGATTTAGCACAACAGTATTCATTAAACCTACTAGAGGCGATCGCTGCCACAATAATTCAACGTTCCTTTGATAATTTCATTGTATGATTTCAGCTACTTGATTTAGCGCGGTAGCGAGCGATCGCACCACATCATGCCTTTATTAATAGTTTAGGGAATTTAATTGCATAGCCCCCAAATATTTAGTTAAATAAGGCGAAAAAACTTCATAAATTAAGGTTAGTGGCTGTCCATGATGCCAAAACAAGTAATGGCGACCCCAAAAAGGCCCAGTTACATCAAAACCAGACTCTAGCGCCGATGAGTCACCATAGTAAATTCCTCGAACATCCCGATACAGTTCTGTGCGAAGACGAGCTAAACTCGCCCAAATTGGTAATGAACGATTTTGCAAATACTCATCTACATGACTAGCTTCCCACCACGAGGTAGCATAGGCTAATCGCTGACCCGAAGCAGTCCGCAGCCACACTTGCCGCCGTAATCGCGGCCCTGGTACAGCTTGGATTAAATCAGGAGCGCCATCTAAGTCCATGCCAATCAATGACATATCAATGACATCTACTTCTACAGGCTCACTTGTAAGCAATTCTAGGTGACGTGTTGGAGAGCCGTCACCCAAAAGCATTAGCTGCCAAGCAGGTGCTAGCTGAGTATGAGGTAAACTTTTTTGAATTACTTCCTCCCCTCCTTGCCAAATCGGAGTGAGGCGATGCCAAGCTGTTGGCAGTGTTAGGTTGTTTGTCGCCGTAAAAGTAATACTCAATGCTTTTTACAAAACTTCACGTATCTCTATAAAAGCATAAAAACCCTAGCTCTACCAAGATTTAAGGGTCAACAGTCCAAGGTATATTCACCCTCGACTATTGACCCTTGACTAATAAACAAAATATGCGGATGGCGAGACTCGAACTCGCAAGGGCATTGCCCACACGCACCTCAAGCGTGCGCGTATACCAATTCCGCCACATCCGCACGAGTTGTCTAAAGATAGACTATAGCATAAGAAAATAATTATAGTAAGGTGATATCTAAAGTTATATTTCTCAAAAATATAAATTTCCTCAAGGCGGTATCAGACTGACAGAAATCTAGCATCTGCACAAGTGATATTAAAAAGGGTAGAGCGACTGTGGGAGGTGCGGTGCGTAGGCGCAGCCCGCCGCAGGCATCGCGTACCCACCCGTTGTAGGCCATATCTACGACCGCCTAAGCCTACGCCAAAACCCAGTTTAGTAAGCTAGCTAAGACTTACAGCAGCAATGTTGTTAGTCTAGTAAGACTCGTAGAGGCAGCAAGCCTTCAATATGCGAGTTTGCGTAAGGATTCAGGGTGGCGAATCTCCTGTGATAATTTGAAATAATGCGAAAGCGTCGTTTCAAGTTGGATCAGAGAAAATGTCAATCTACTGGTAATGATATCGAAACTAAAAAATGAAGTTTGACAAAATATTAATTGCCAATCGGGGAGAAATCGCCCTTCGCATTCTCCGCGCCTGTGAAGAAATGGGAATTGCGACAGTCGCGGTTCATTCCACCGTTGACCGGAATGCTCTCCACGTCCAGCTTGCTGATGAAGCGGTTTGCATTGGCGAACCTGCTAGCAGTAAAAGTTATTTGAATATTCCCAATATTATTGCTGCCGCACTGACCCGTAATGCGACTGCAATTCACCCAGGCTATGGCTTTTTGGCAGAAAATGCCCGGTTTGCGGAAATCTGTGCCGACCATCATATTGCTTTTATCGGCCCTACTCCAGAAGCTATAAAGCTGATGGGGGATAAATCCACTGCCAAAGAAACCATGCAAAAAGCTGGAGTTCCCACAGTACCAGGTAGTGAAGGGTTAGTAGAATCCGAAGAAGAAGGATTAAAATTCGCCAAGGAAATCGGTTATCCAGTGATGATCAAAGCCACAGCCGGTGGTGGCGGACGGGGTATGCGCCTGGTGCTTTCTGAAGATGAATTTGTCAAACTTTTCTTAGCAGCCCAAGGGGAAGCAGGAGCAGCTTTCGGTAATTCTGGCGTTTATATAGAAAAATTTATTGAACGTCCCCGCCACATCGAATTTCAAATTTTGGCGGATAACTACGGTAATGTCATCCACTTGGGCGAACGGGATTGCTCAATTCAGCGCCGGAATCAAAAGCTACTAGAAGAAGCACCAAGTCCGGCTCTCGACAAAGACCTGCGTGAAAAAATGGGGCAAGCTGCTGTCAAAGCTGCCCAATTCATTAATTACAGTGGGGCGGGTACTATCGAGTTTCTCTTGGATAGATCCGGTAAATTCTACTTTATGGAAATGAACACCCGGATTCAAGTAGAACATCCTGTAACAGAGATGATTACTGGAATAGACTTAGTTGCCGAACAAATTCGCATTGCTCAAGGGGAAAGACTTAAGCTTACCCAAGAGCAAGTAGTCTTGCGGGGTCATTCGATTGAGTGCCGGATCAACGCTGAAGACCCAGATCATGACTTTCGCCCTTCTCCTGGACGAATAAGTGGCTATCTGCCCCCTGGAGGCCCTGGTGTTCGCATTGATTCTCACGTTTACACAGATTACCAAATCCCACCTTACTACGATTCTTTGATCGGCAAGTTAATTGTTTGGGCCCCAGACCGACCCACTGCTATTAACCGCATGAAACGCGCACTCCGGGAATGTGCCATCACTGGATTACCTACCACAATTGGGTTTCATCAAAGAATTATGGAAACTCCACAATTTTTACAGGGTAATGTCTATACAAGTTTTGTCCAGGAGATGAACGGCTAGGGAGTGGGAAGTGGGGAGTAGGGAGTAGGTGGAGTATAACCTAATGCCCCATGCCCCATGCCCCATGCCCCATGCCTAATTTACACGATCCAGCATAGTCAGCAATCCTTGCTGACCTAGCAGGATTTCTCGCACCAGACTGAAGATACCAACCCAAATAATAGGTGTAATATCCACTCCGCCTATAGGTTGTACCAGTTTTCGCAAAGGCACTAAAAATGGTTCGGTGGGCCAAACTATTAAATTAAAGGGCAAACGATTCAGATTCACTTGCGGGTACCAAGTGAGAATGATCCGAAATATAAATAAAAACGTCATCAGCCCTAATACAGGGCCAAGAATCCAAGTAGTCAGGTCAACACCAGTCATCGGTTTAAGGTACTATCTATCGTAAAGAAAGAAAAACTTAGGCGAACGGCAAGCCGCGCTTCGCTCACGCCACAAAATTTGAAGCTTTGTAAAGCACTCTCATCATCATTTTAACCAAATGCTGCCACTTCCTTCTGGAATAGACAAGCAAACTCCCTCACAACAGTTACCAAGTTTGGCAGTTCCGAGTTAGAGGCTTCTCAAGAAAGTAATACACTATTAAAATTAGGATGAAGTGTGTAAAAAAAGGTTTAGAAGTATGACGCCTTCTTTAGCAAATTTTCTTTGGAGTCTGCTATGGGGTACTGTAATTGTTGTAATCCCAGCTACAGTTGGTCTAATTTTCATTAGCCAAAAAGATAAAATCCAGCGTTCATAATGCTTGTGAGAGTTAATTTAACTCTCACAATTGATTGTCTGTCAGGTATTTATAATTGCACTAAAAGCAGCAGTATTTGCCGCTAGTGGCAGTTGTAGCTGACAGACATAGGTTTTTTAATTTTTCGGTGAACAGCTTCAGAGCTTCTTTGCCAGAGGCTTTGAAGCTTCAATATATCGTGACTAATTACAGTAGTGATTTTAATTGTGACTCGCTAACATAGATTTGATATTGGGAAAACAGCAATGATAAATTTTGGGCTGAACTCAGCCAGTTTTCTGGCTCAGGTAAATTTTGGGGCAAACTCAGCCAGTATTTTAGGAATTTTCCTGGCTGTGGCTGGGGCAGCACTGTATTTTCTCCGTACTGTGCGTCCAGAATTGTCACGGGATCAAGATATCTTTTTTGCGGCAGTCGGTTTGCTTTGCGGCTTCATTCTTGTCTTTCAAGGATGGCGGTTAGACCCGATTCTACAATTTGGTCAACTGCTATTAGTTGGCACAACTGTATTTTTTGCAGTTGAAAGTATTCGCCTGCGGAGTATAGCTACCCAGCAAGCAAAGCGTAACACTCCAATTGTGGATGAAGACCGACCGGTTAGCGATCGCTATTCATACAATGATCGCAGAAAGTATCAAGCTGAAATGGATGCAGACTTAGATCCATTACCTTATGAAGACGAGGAGGAACGCCCCGTGCGTGCCCGGATTCGCGGTAGCAGGGATGAGATTTCCACTCGTGATAACTACTATGAGGAGCAACCCCCCCGCCGTTCAGAACGCCGTAACAGCAGTAGTAGTGAAAGACAGGCTCCAGCAGATAGAACACGGCGGCGGACTTCTGGGCGTCCTGTAAATCGCCCTTCTGAAAGCTCTGAAGATGAAAATTGGGGTTCTTCAGCTAGGCAAGTTGATGATTGGGAAAGTTCAGGAGGAGAAGTCAGAAAACCTTCTCGGCGTAATAGTAACGGCTCTGAGCGTCCAGAAAGCCGGGAAGATGATGTCGCTCCCAGACCCAGAAGGCGTCGTCCACCAACGGACTCAACTCCTCGAAGACCACGCGAAGATGATGAGGCGATCCCAACTGATTATGTGCCATACAACCCGGTTGAAATGCCAAATGAGGGGCGAGATAATTCGACCAATTTTGATGACGATGTTTAAAACAGCTGGTGTGACAGTAGGTTTAAAGGCGACGGAAAACAGTTGAGGTGGAAAAATTTACGCCTACATTTTGGCTCCAAAGACCAATTCATTGGAGCCTGGTTTTTGGTTTAACCAGTTTGCTTGCATCTTGTGGTTATAACGATATTTCTATAGGGCCTACTTCCCTCAACAGTCGCTACACTGAGGAGCAACCTGCTTTGAGTGGAAATGGGCGCTTTTTAGCATTTGTATCTAATCGAAATGGTAATCAGCAGCTACTGGTTTTCGATTTGGAGAGGCAATTGTTTATTGGTACACCAGGGATAAACCGAGCAGAGACAATTGCTGAAAGTCCTAGCTTGAGCTATACAGGGCGTTACATTGCTTATCTTACTAGTGACCAAGGTAGACCAGTAGTGGCGCTTTACGATCGCGCTACACAACAATCGCAAATCGTCACACCAACCTATCGCGGCTGGGTCAGAAAACCAAATATTAGCCCAGATGGACGTTATGTTGTCTTTGAAACCGCCAGCCGTGGTCAGTGGGATATTGAAGTTTTAGACCGAGGACCAAATATTGAGTTAGATATTCCTAATGGTGCAACCGTAGGTTCACCTCCGTAGAGGGAGATGAGGGAGATGAGGAAGAATGCCCAATACCCAATGCTCACAATGCCCAATGCCCAATGCCCCATGCCCCATGCCCCATGCCCAATATATGAAACGTATTTTTTTTATACCTATATTTTTATCCTTAAGTTTATTGACTGGGTGTTTTGGCTACCCTCGCCTTTTGAGTTATCCCTTTGATCCGGGGGGGCGGAGTTTTAATAGTTTAGCGTCAGAATTAAACCCCCAAATTTCTGGGAGATACATTGTTTTTATTACTGACCGACGCGGTAGCCAAGATGTTTATATGTTTGATACGGTGACTCGTGATTTGGTTGATTTGCCAGGTTTAAACTCCCTTGATGCGATCGCAACTCATCCTAGCGTTTCACAAGATGGTCGTTATGTAGTGTTTGGTGCTAGCCGTCAGGGGCGATCGGCTATTTTTCTTTACGATAGGGAAACACGCCAATCACGAAATTTAACTAATAACCTACAATCTGAAGTCCGCAACCCTACAATTAGCGCTGATGGTAGTAGGATTGCTTTTGAATCCAGTAATAACGGTCAGTGGGATGTTTTAGTATATGACCGTTATGGGCAACCGTTGAATATACCTCAAGAACCACGTTGAAGAATGGGGAGTGGGGAGTGGGGAGTGGCGAAAGAAAATTCCCTATTCCCTATTCCCTACTCCCTACTCCCTTCTACCTGTTGCACAGATTCAATGAGCGATCGCACTTGTTCTGTCCCTTCAGAAGGTTCAAAGGACAAGGGAAACTTACCCCGGATGATCATCCGTAAACCAAGGGGTGCAAGACTGAGTAATCCTCTTAAATCTTTAAAGTAGTTACCAACAACTTGTAACCCAAATTGACGTTCATCAATCCAACCACCTTCTTTAACTAAATCCACCAATACTTTTCGGTGACGAATTGAGCGACTATCACTGGCTTGTTTGTGGGTAAGAATTTCTTGTTTAATTTTGGTGATTTGTTCTAATGGTGCAACTTCCATTGGACAAACTGAATCGCAGTACAAACAACGGGTACAACCCCATACGCCTTTAGTACCTTTGTTGTAGCTTGCTAAACGATTTTCGGTGTCGCTATCGCGGGAGTCTGCTACCATCCGATAAGCTTTAGCAAGGGCATGGGGCCCAACAAAGTTTGGATCAACTTCACGGGCGTTGCATTCAGAGTAACAAGCACCACACATAATACAGTTACCAGTTTGATCGAGGCGCGATCGCTCTTGTGGTGTTTGTAAAAACTCTCTTTCTGGTATTTGTCGTGCTGCCGTACTCACATAAGGAGCAACTGCTTCTAGATTATTCCAGAAGCTGCTCATATCTACAACCAAATCTTTAATCACGGGCATATTCCCCAGAGGTGCGATCGTGATTTCGGGAATGGGATTTACTTTACTTTGGGATGATGCTATTTGTTGTAATCTAGCAAGTTCACTGCCAACATTTTCCTTACAAGCTAAAGCCGAACGCCCATTAATTCGCATAGCGCAGCTACCACAAATTGTATTACGGCAATTTTTGCGAAACGCCAAAGTTCCATCTTGCTCCCACTTAATATGATTGAGACAATCCAGAATTGTATTACCTGGTTCTGCCTCTAAAAGGTAGGTTTGCACCACTGGGGAGGAATTTTGTTGCTGTCGAATGACCTTAAAAATAACTTCCATGACCACTAACCAATATTTTAAAATTGCTTCACCAGCCTCAAAAACCATGATTCAAGGCAGGTAGTTCTGAAAGGGGAGCTATACTTTTTTGCTCTTCATTCAAAGCCTGGTGTTAATAGGCTGACCATGAAACAGCGAATGATTCTAGTTTAACGATAACCATTCAAACTTTACTTATAGCAGCGCTGTAGGCAAGATTTGTGTCAAATTCTCAGAGAAAACGCCAAAAATGTAATTATAGCTTTGCATTTAATTTACCTATTTACGAATGTAAAGGAAATAGCATTTTACCTTCATCTCCGACTTAGCGATCATATCCCAATTAAATGCATGTCAGGTTAGCGACACCTCTTGATGCCAACTTGAGTTAGAGCAACTAACTAGAAAATTCAGCAGAAGCCACGCTTGACGGAATTTTTTGATTATATAGAAGTGTAAAAGGGTATGTTCAATATATAGTAGTGCCAATCAAGCGATAGGCAGATGTTAAGAGATTTATTCTTCCCATAGACAGACGTACAAAATTCTCTGACTGCTTTTGAGCAAAAGATAATAAACCGAGGAAAAATCTTTACCAGTTTAAAAGAAAAGTTATTGTACCGGGAATCCTGGATACGCGAGACTTTTAGATTTTTGCTTGCTCTCAATCAAGAAAATCTTGAATTTAACACATTGGTCAAAACTGCTCGTCTAAATTAGATAAATTTTTATAAAAGGCATAGAGCAATACTCACGCTTGCAATAAAGGGTGAGGATTTTCCTCAGTGCTTTTTCCAAGCTTTCAGTCCAGGAATTTAAATAAAAATTTACCAGCAACTTTAATTCAAAATTAAACAACTATTTTGCTATTATTAGTCCATGCTAGTATTTAATATAAAATTACGAGGACACAAAACAGAATCAATAGCCGTATCAGCGCGGCTACTACTGCTTTGTTAAATCGTAATGTAGAGACAAGAAAATTCGCGTCTCTACTGGCAGGACAAAAGGGCATAAGCCCGTAGGACTCTATTGAAATACTATGCTGTCCTAAGCTTGAGAGGATGAGTAGAAAAAACTTTACCTTCTCATTGACCAGAGGGATAAGCACTAGAAGTGGAAAACCTGCATTTTTTGGGATCTACGACTTATTGGGAGTAGAATTAACCCAATTTGTAAAGGTGGCTGAAAGTTACACCGCTACAGTAGCGCCAAAAGAGAAAATAATTTCATTTCTGATGGCGAATAATGGTTAAAAGTGCCGTGAAATCAGCAAAATTAATTTCTACGGCAACTATGACCTCTAATTGGTTGTGGACAACCATATATAGAAGTACTTTTGGCTCCTATCGGCAGGAACTGACCCGTTACACTAGAGTCCTAAGTAGGTCTATGCAAATGCTAAAAAGCCAAATGCTGGCATGAGACTACATCGTTTTTCAGTTTGGAGAGAGTAAGGAAAATTTGAGCATAATGACTGAAACTGCAACCGCACCATTAACCGGAAAAGCACTACTTGCTAAAGTAAAAGAACTTTCCACTTTACCACGCCGAGAAAGAGCTAAACAGTGCGGCTATTACACTGTTACTAAGAATAACCAGGTTCGTGTCAATCTCACTGATTTTTATGACGCTTTGCTATCGGCTAGAGGGATTCCTCTAAGTCCAGAAGCACCTAAAGATGGTCGTGGTCGTGAACCGACATATCGGGTTAGTGTCCATCAAAATGGTCAGATTGTGATTGGTGCCACATATACCAAAGCAATGGGCTTAAAGGCTGGAGATGAGTTTGAAATTAGGTTGGGATACAAACATATTCACCTGATTCAATTGGGTGAAAGTGACAAAAAACTAACCTCAGAAGATATAGACTCCGACGAATCAGACGAAGATTTGGAAGACGAAGAGTAAATTTGTTGATGGTAGGGATAAGTTTCAGGTGATGATAACTTATCCTTACCCCGACAGCAAACTAGTGCAGGTAGGCGGAAATAAACGTACTATTTCATTACAGCCATAAAGCTCAAAATTAAAGCTTTTTGACTTTTGAACGCCAGTTGCTTCAAGTCGGCAGAGCCGCCCAACGCACTGGCTCCTTTTGACTTCTGCCTTGCGGTACTAGTAGCTCTATTTAGAAAATTTTGTCATAAGTAAAGAATACGATTAGACCCCTTGCAGAGGTCACCAATTTTAGTAGAGTCTTGATTAATCAGCAAGAAATCTATAGTGCAAGAAGTCTATCGTGTTTTTTTTGTTTAGTTTAGTAACTTACTTTGAGTCTCCTGTCAACGCTTTATTGGCGTTTATAGAAAATGCACCAGCACTAGTTATAGTGATGGCATTTTTTATTTTCTGGATAGTTTGCTGGTTGCCAGTGGCAACAGTATCAGCAATATTGCTCAATTGGCAACCCCCTAAACCTTTACAGCCAGAGCAAAAAATGCCGTTATTGGTGTCACTCTATCTATTAGCTCCCCTAATTCTGTGGGGAGTTAGTTGGCTTACCAATAAATCTTTTTCGGATTACGGCTTTGTTGGGAATCTTTCAACTATTGGTTCTTTAGCACTAGGTTTTGCTTTGGGAGTGGTGAGCCTAGCTATTGTATTTAGTGGGCAATTTGGGTTAGGGTGGTGTTCTTTTGAAAAGACGAATTTCAAGTTAGCACTACCCATCTTGCTACCGATTTTCTTGATAGCGTTATTAGTTGGTGGGATAGAAGAGTTAGTTTTTCGGGGTTTCCTGTTTACTGAATTAGCGCAGGATTATCCAGTTTGGGTAGCAGCAGTAATTTCTAGTTTGATATTTGCCTTGCTACATTTGGTTTGGGAGCAACATGAAACCGCACCCCAACTCCCAGGATTGTGGCTGATGGGAATGGTGCTGGTGTTAGCACGCTTTGCCGATCGCAATAATTTGGGTTTAGCTTGGGGATTGCACACGGGATGGATATGGGCGATCGCTACCATAGATACAGCAGAACTAATTAGTTATACAGGTAAAGTCTCTGACTGGTTCACTGGTAAGAATAAAAAACCCCTCGCTGGCTTGGCAGGAATTCTTTGTGTATTCGGAACTGGAGTGATTATCTGGCTTTTCTCTAGGCATAATTAAAGTAAAAATAGGGGGAGCAAGACGCCCACCCCACAAGAGATAATTAATTTTTGTAGGGTGGGCGTCTTGTTCACTAAAGATTCGTTACCTAATCCCTGATGCTTAACTTCCAAAGCCAGGAATTAAACGCTTGAGGGCGCGATCGGTAACGTCGCTATACCGCAGTTCTCCACAGAGAATCTTACCCATGATTTTGGCACCGGAGGGATGTTTAACACCAACTTTGTAGCCAATAGCAGGAAAGCGATAGAATGCTCCAGCTAATTTTTGTGCCCAAGCCATCTCATTACCCCATTCTTCATTAATAGCTTCAGTATATTTTTCTAAAGCATTGCTATCACCAGAAAGGGCGTCATTAATAGCTCCTGCTGCAATCAAACCGCTAAAAATTGACGGACGAATGCCTTCTGCTGTCATGGGATAAACTACACAAGCAGCTTCCCCAGCCAAAACTGCATTTTGGGTATGTAACTTTTGCTTCCCATTCCACAAGCAAAGGGGATAACCATACTGCTTGCTAGTTTTGATATCTAGATCAAACGATCGCGCGTACTCATCTAAAATCTTCTTAAAATCCTGGGGTTGACCACCAACAAATGTACCGATACCAATGGAATAACCATCCGCCTTCGGGAAGTTCCAAATGTAGCCATTTTTTACCAAACCCAACTCAAGGTGAATTGTGGATTTGTCTTTGACAGTTGTAGAAACTTCTGCTTCTAAAGCTGCTGCTAAACTGCGTTTACGGTCTTTGAAGCCTAGCCATTTTGCCATTGGCCCTTTAGCACCATCAGCCGCGATTAAGTAGCGACTTGTAACTGGCCCATTGGTTGTGTTAACTTGCCAATAGTCACTTTTAAATTCAATACTTGTTACTTCAGTATTATCTCGGATTTCAGATCCTTGCTTCTGCGCCTGCTGCACTAGGAAATGGTCAAAAATATCTCGTCGCACCATCCAAACTGGTTCAATTGTTGCGATTTTTGCTTCCACTGGATCGCCCAATTTCCAGGTAAAGCGAAAGGAGTCGGCTTTTACAGAAATTGCAGGGCTAAAATCAAAGTCAAACCATTGAGCGATCGCTGGAGATACACCACCGCCACAAGGTTTATATCTTGGTAGGGATTCTTTTTCTAACAATAATACTGAGCGGCCCTGTTTAGCTAAATGATATGCAGCTGTTCCACCAGCTGGGCCAGCGCCGACGATGATGCAATCGTACATAAGGCTGAATTTTTGCTCCTGAATTAGTTTAATTAATTTTTGTTAAATACCTAACAAATGATAAAGGCTGAAGAATTTATCTATCATCCTTCAGCCTTTATGCTTCAGACATTAAACTTTAAACAGTCGTAATGTCTTTTTCTTTTTCTGCCAAGAGTGCGTCTATTTTGGCTGTATACTCGTTTGTGAGTTTTTGCAAGCTATCTTGTTGGTCTTTTGATTGATCTTTGGAGATTTCAGAGGCTTTCTCCTGTTTGCGAATCGAGTCTAGGGCATCGCGGCGGATGTTACGAATAGCAACACGACCTTCTTCAGCATATTTGGATGCCATTTTGACGAATTCTTTACGGCGATCGCTTGTCAAAGGCGGAATATTCAGCCGAATTACAGAACCATCATTACTGGGGGTTAAACCTACATCTGAGAGGGAAATCGCCTTCTCAATGATATTTAAGGTATTACGCTCATAGGGCTGAATCAGAATTGTCGAGGCATCTGGCGTGCTAATATTTGCCAGTGATTTTAAGGGTGTAGGTGAACCATAATAGTCCACTAATACCTTATCTAATAAACTCGCATTGGCGCGGCCAGTGCGAATCGTGTTAAAAGCTCGTTGAGTTGAGTCAACAGAACTGTGCATTTTACTTTCAGCTTCAGCTAATATCACAAGAACCTCCCACAAGGGTACCGATGGATTCTCCCAAGACGGCTCGGTGGATGTTACCTCGCACCGTTAGATCAAATACCAGAATTGGGATATTATTTTCTTTACACAAGGCGATCGCAGTACTATCCATCACCCGCAAATCTTTGGCTAAAACATGCGCGTAGGTAAGGCTATTGTAACGCTTGGCGTCAGGATAAATATGAGGATCGGCATCATACACTCCGTCTACTTTGGTGGCTTTAAAAATCACTTCTGCATCAATTTCTGCGGCTCTTAATGCCGCAGTAGTATCCGTAGTAAAGAAGGGATTTCCAGAACCAGCACCAAAAATTACCACCCGCCCTTTTTCAAGATGGCGGATGGCACGACGACGGATATATGGTTCTGCTAATTCTTGCATAGCGATCGCAGTTTGCACCCGCGTCTGTACTCCTATGCGTTCTAGTGAATCTTGCAACGTCATGGCATTCATTACCGTGGCAATCATCCCAATATAGTCAGCGGTTGCCCTGTCCATCCCCGCCGATGCTGCTTTGACGCCACGAAAAATATTGCCGCCGCCAACAACTATGGCGATTTGAGTGCCAGTGGCTATCACCTCTGCTAATTCTTGTGCTATGCCTTTGACCACTTCGGGATCAATACCATAGCCCATGTTGCCCATTAAGGCTTCACCGCTCAGTTTGAGTAAAACCCGTCGGTAATTCGTTCCCATGAAGTTCCGCTTTATCAAAAAAGTTGCAATTGCCTCCAATTTAAGATAGCAGTTACAGGGACTATCTATGTCTAGTTACGCCAAATCAATGTAGTACCTGTTGCTTCTGTTTGTGGTATACCTATTTCTTCACCAAGAAACAGAGAAGCGATCGCAGTTCTCAAATAATCCTCTCCCGCCGATAATGGATCTTGGGGATGATCGTCAATTTTGCCTTTGTAGCGTACTATACCATTAGTATCTATTAAAAATGCCATTGGTGTTTTTGTAGCACCAAAACTGCGGGTTACATCTTGCGTCGAGTCCCACAGGTAAGGAAAATTCAAATCGTGACGCTGGGCAAAAGCTTTCATATTTTCAAAGCTTGGCCTAGTGCCGTGATTACCATCACTACCATTCATACCAATTAATGTGAAGCCTTTGGGGGCAAATTCGGCTTGAATGTTTTTTAACCTGTCTATATACCACTCGACATAAGGACAGTGGTTACATAAGGAAATAACAGCTACTGCTCGGAACTTCTCAAGATAACGCCTGAGATGGTGTACTTGACCATCAATTCCTGGCAGTTCAAAATCGGGTGCATAGCTCCCAACGGGAGTATCGATTGTTTCTAGTAGATTCATGATTTCTGGCTCGCAGAACTAGGAACAAGAAAAATATTGTTAAATTCAGCGTCAGTTTCCAGTTGCAAACCACCCCTTAGCCGATGCCTCATATTCGACAATGTTATATACCAAATTTGCGATCGTAAATTGTGAAACTACTGAATCTAGCAGTGACGCTAATTCGCTCACATCTAAAAAATAGCGAAAATATTACTCACATTATTGTAGAAGTTATGATTTCTAATACTGACATAATCTAAGTTATGAGTAAATTAACTCTATCAACAAGACGGAAATCTATGCTGGATAAAACTATCAGCCAAAAAGCCTTCGTGCTGTCTGTCTAAGCTATCACTACAAAGTATTTACTTTGAAAATCTGATAAATTTTATTCAAATTCACAACAATTTTACTTGCGTCTTGCTGCTGAAAGGCTTTTACCCTTGTATTCATCAAATTTTTATGACAACCTCAAGTTCAAAAACAGCACTTACCTCTACAAAAACCTGGATTTGGCAAGATTTCTCTATCTGCTATCAAACTGAAGGAACCACTGGGCCAGCTGTTGTTCTGGTGCATGGATTTGGCGCTTCTTGGTGGCACTGGCGGAAGAATATTCCCGTATTAGCACAAAGTTGCCGTGTTTATGCGATCGATTTGATTGGTTTTGGTGCTTCCGCAAAACCTCAACCTGGAGAAAAAATTGCCTATACACTAGAAACTTGGGGACAGCAAGTAGCAGATTTTTGCCGTGAAGTGGTGGGTGAACCAGCTTTTTTAGTCGGAAATTCTATTGGCTGTATTGTAGCCATGCAAGCAGCAGTAAGCAACCCTGATATTGCTTTAGGAGTTGCTTTGCTCAACTGTTCATTACGGCTGTTGCACGATCGCAAACGGGTAACTTTACCTTTATCTCGTCGTTACGGAGCGCCTCTACTGCAACGCCTGTTATCTATCAAACCAGTTGGCGATTTCTTTTTCAATCAACTCGCCAAACCGAAAACGGTGCGGAAAATTCTGCTGCAAGCATACTCAAATCCTGAGATGGTGACAGATGAGTTGGTAGATATTTTGATGTCACCAGCAAGTGATCCGGGGGCTGGGGCTGTATTTCTGGCTTTTACTTCTTATTCTACAGGGCCATTACCAGAAGACCTTTTACCACTGTTACCTTGTCCGGCGATTATCTTATGGGGAACAGCCGATCCGTGGGAACCAATTAAATTAGGGAGAGAATTAGCTAACTTTGGGCAGGTAGAAAAGTTTATTCCTTTAGAAGGAGTGGGGCATTGTCCGCAGGATGAAGCACCGGAGTTAGTCAATCCGATTTTACTCGATTGGATTTTGGAGCGATCGCGGTAATTATCTGTGAGAGGTTAAATATAGAGTAAATTTTGTCAATCAGCTAATATGCATTTAAATACTGACTGTAAACAATAAAGACCACAATTCCAACGAAAATAAAGAGGATTAAAGTAGCTATTAAACCACGATGTCGAGAGACAACATCAAGAAGTACTAGTAGCCAGAATAAGGCAATCTCAACTGCGCTAGCAATGAGCACAAGTATGAGATTTCGTTGAGTTCTTTTAGCCAGGATAACAAAACTAAAACCTCTGCTGAAAGAACTGCCTTCAAGATTAGAGGCCGATATTGTTAGATCGACCAAGTTAACTAAGAACCAAATAATTACTATGCCTCCCATTACTGTCAATACAACAGCTAGTCCTTTAAATAATCGATTTATAAGCATCATTTTTTGCTCCTAGAAGAAAATTTTGACATAATGATAAGTATTGTTAAGTAGTAGGGTGTGTTATGCCGTAGGCTAACGCACCGTCCGATATCTTCGGTGCGTTAGGACTAGCGTCCATAACGCATCCTACAAAATTAAAGCTATTAATTCACATTAGGCGTGAAGTATTAGTCCAAAAACTTTTAACTACTTCTCCCTATCTTCATCTAGTGCTTTTTGGATAGCTTGGCGACAAAATTCAGGAGGATCGTCCTTAGCCTTTACTTCTTCCTTCATTTCCTTGGTGACTCGGAAGCTCAATTGATCAGTTAATTCCTTGCTTGGTTGGTTTCCAAAATTTTCAGGTTTACCCTTGCGGTCAGGCATTGTTTAGAAAAGTAAATATAGCTTGAAGTCGATGAAACCATCGGGTTAGAGTTTTAAATCGGTGAGTACTTGCCTGGAAAACTTGTAACTCACCGATACCACTTTTACAAATGGGTAACTCTATTTTATGTTCACAAGGTCAGAACTCGAAATCAAAACTATTGCTGAGTTGAGAGATTTGTGTAGGCGTTATGGATTGAAGCCTACTGGGAACGGAGGGTACAAGACCAGTTGGATTGTTACCTTGATGGCATTCCCACAGATAGCACTGGCTCAAATAAGGCAGGGAAGAGGGTTGAAATCACCAGGCTTTAGCGTTATTCAATTCCTTGAAGGGGTGGTAGATGAGATGAATTCACCCACTGATGAGCAAGCGGCACTGATTAAGCTGACAATGGAAGGCAAAGCTATGAGCTACCCTGACAGATACGACCAAGAGAGCTTGCTTAACTTGCACAAGGCTAAGATGTATCTTGAAATGGCGATCGGACTACTAAACTAGTAAATCAGTTTTGAGGGTTTGTAGTAAGCACTTTAGTGCTTAGAAAATAAGAATGACTAAAGTCCTTACTACAAACTTCTTTACCCGTATTGGACTCAACCCACAAACTCTATATTTATTAACTAACAAGAAATTTTTGGCACTATCTCTTATTTACTCAATTAGGAATAGCACTCAAGGCAATTACTAACTCAAAACTAACTGACTTAAAAAGAAGGCAAGGGCTGCACTACCCAAGGGAACTGTCAAATTATCAATACCTAAAAATGAAACAGCTTCTAAAGCAGTAGCTATAACTGCTACTAATAGTGATACTGTCCAAGTTTGCCAACTGTTTCCTTGAGTTCCAACTAGAATCAAACTACTGACAAGATAGCTAACGAGCATCATAGTTAGGGAGCCTTCCCAACTTTTTTCTGCCCCAAAAACTTTATACTTATGTTGACCAAAACGTTGCCCAATTAAGGCTGCTAATCCATCTCCCCAAGTCATCACCAAAATTCCGAGTGCTGCGTATTGGGGTTGTTGTAAATACCAGAACCAGGCAACTAAAATACCGAAACTGACAGAGTAAAAAAATGTCCCGAAACTTTGCCGTCCAACGCTATTAATACCAGGAAGAATGGGCAATCGGTAGGATAATAAGGTGATTGCACTCGCTAAAATAGAAGCTGTAATCCCTACTCTGGCGGGAATATCTAGCCACCAAGCGATTAAAATCACGTTACCAGTGCCAATATGAACTATCTTCCGCACGATTTCTGGCTTATCGGCAAAGCGGTTTACTACCCCTGCAATCAGAAGGATGAGTAACACCCAAATTGCAGCTATCGCAATTTGCAGCCATAAAACCGGAATTGAGGTGAAGTCAGAAAATGTAATTAACAAAGATACGACAAAATGAAAATTTTTACCCCTGTTACTAATTTATAAGATTTGGGTAGCTGCAATGAAATTATTATTTATTTGGCTGATTCGGGGCTACCGAATGTTTATCTCGCCGTTGTTTCTCCCGACTTGTCGCTTTCAACCAACTTGTTCGATGTATGCTATTGAAGCTATTGAACGGTTTGGAGTGTTGCGTGGTAGCTGGATGGCAACTCGGCGGATTTTGCGCTGTCATCCGTTTCATCCAGGTGGTTACGATCCAGTGCCAGAGGTGGTGGAAAAGGTGAAGGAGGAGTAGTTTATAGAATTGGGGCATTGGGCATTGGGCATTGGGCATTGGGAGAATACCTGTCCTATATGTCTATGCTGCAAGTGTGCGAATGAAGGTTCATCCCACCGCTAGAAGGGGGGTGTAGGTGGGTATAGGTATTTGGGGAGATGTCAACAGATGAGGTTGTCATCTAGCGTGGGAAGGTTGAATAATTTAATTTAGATTTATCATGCTTAATCTTACTGCGATTTCTATACCAGAACCACAAATTCCTACTCCTGGCCCGAGTCCGCTACCTAGCCCCAATCCTGAGCCGAATCCGCTACCTAGTCCTGAACCTGTACCGGGGCCAGCGATTCCTCAACCGTTACCTGGGCCTGTACCAGAACCAGTACCTGCTCCCATTCCTCAGACGGTTCCAGGGCCAATTCCCCAAACCATACCGGAACCTGTTTAGATTAACTTGGTAATATAATCCAAAATCTCAAATCTAAAATCCAAAATGCTAAGAGCCGGAATTGTCGGACTTCCCAACGTCGGAAAATCTACTTTATTTAATGCTGTAGTTGCTAATGCTAAAGCAGAAGCAGCTAACTTCCCTTTTTGCACGATTGAACCGAATGTCGGCGTTGTCGCAGTACCGGATGAACGGTTAAATGTTCTTGCTAAGATTGCTAGTTCAGCACAAATTATCCCGGCGCGGGTTGAATTTGTGGATATTGCCGGTTTAGTTAAAGGCGCAAGTCAGGGTGAGGGACTAGGGAATCAATTCCTGTCCCACATCCGGGAAGTTGATGCGATCGTCCATGTGGTACGTTGTTTTGAGAATGACGATATTATCCACGTTGCTGGTTCTGTTGATCCAGCGCGAGATATTGAAATCATTAATATAGAATTGGGTTTATCAGATTTAGCACAAATTGAGCGCCGAATTGACCGCACTCGTAAACTAGCTCGTACCAGCAAAGATGCACAGTTTGAAATCACAGTTTTAGAAAAATTAGCGGCGGCTTTAAATGAAGGTAAATCGGTGCGTCAGGTAAGCTTGAATGAAGAAGAAGCAGTAATTATTAAAGGATTAGAACTGCTTACTTATAAACCGATTATCTACGCTGCGAATGTCTCTGAGGATGAGTTAGCGACTGGTAATCATTTTGTGGAAACAGTGCGGCAAATTGCTGCAACAGAAAATGCCCAAGTTGTGATAGTTTCGGCTCAAGTTGAAGCTGAATTAGTGGAATTACCAGAGGAAGATAAAGCTGATTTCCTGGCGTCTTTAGGTGTGGAAGAAGGCGGTTTGAAATCATTGATTCGGGCAACTTACACGCTTTTAGGCTTACGGACATATTTCACTTGTGGCCCTAAAGAAACCCGCGCTTGGACAATTAATGCGGGAATGTCTGCACCTCAAGCTGCTGGTGTAATCCACAGTGATTTTGAGCGGGGATTTATTCGCGCCGAAACTGTTGCTTATAAAGATTTAGTAACAACTGGTTCGATGAATGCTGCGAAGGAAAAAGGGTTGGTTCGCAGTGAAGGGAAAGAGTATGTTGTGCAAGAAGGAGATGTAATGTTGTTCCGATTTAATGTGTAGGGGTAATTAATAAGTGGCCGTTATCGATAAGATAATGGTCAACCTACACTAAATTGCGATCGCACCAATAATATTGACAAAATCCTATATATATGTATCATAGTGTCGAAAATGAACCAGCAATCAGTTCGATTTTTTAACCAAGCTCTCAAGTTTTATGGAAGTTATTTTGGGTGATATTACAAAGCTACAAGTTGATGCAATTGTAAATGCTGCAAATACAAGTCTGCTTGGAGGTAGTGGAGTAGATGGAGCAATACACAGAGCAGCTGGAGCAGAACTTGTTGATGAATGTAGATCGCTTAGAGGATGCAAAATTGGCGATGCCAAGCTCACCAAAGGATATCGCTTGCCTGCAAGCTTTATCATTCATACAGTGGGTCCAGTATGGCGAGGAGGTAATAATAAAGAACCCGAACTTCTAGCTCAGTGTTACTACAAGTGTATGGAAATCGCCGCCGATAAAGAATTTAATACTTTGGCATTTCCTTGCATTAGTACTGGTATTTATAAATATCCTAAGATTCTAGCTGCTGAGATTGCAGTGAAAATATGCGAGGAACAATTACAAAAGAATGGTCGTCCCCAAAGAGTAATTTTTTGTTGCTACGATCGAGAAAATTATGAAATTTATACAAAAATTTTATCTGAAAGGATAGATTAACTTCCACCCACAATGTATATATATGAACCTAAATTCTCATCATCTGTACCAACAATTACACCGCCTTCTGCACCGGGAACAAGTTCCATACCTTCAATTTTGTGGTAATTAGAGCGGTAAAGGGGAACAAGTTGAGGATTTTGCCGCCATGCAATTTTGTTACCACGAAATCCCAAGTACCCAGCGACATACACAGCTGACTGAAATGGCCCATCATCTCCGGCATCACTTGCTGAGGTAATATATACAATTCCTACGGAGTCTACCTTAATATCTGAAATATGACGAACATTGCCAGATGGAAACGGTACTTTCAAATTGGCAGAACCTGCGAGAGTAATTTGATATTTAGCTAAGTCAAATATTCCCCAAAAAATAGTTGCTGGTTGTTCTCCTTCACCTCTATGTCCCCAAATAGCAACTAATTTGCCGTCTATATTTTGTATTCCAAATGATTCAAAATTATTTCCTTGAATAATTTCTGGTAAATCAAATTCTTTGATAATAGATATGCTCTTCTTGGCAGGCTGTAAACGGATGTAATAAGCTTTTCCAGAACTAGTTAAAGCGATAAATGAGAACTTTGTTTTCTCTGGAACAGATGTTAAAGCTTCTAAATCGATGGGTAATTCTATGTTACCTGGCCAATTTAATGGAAAATATTCAGGTTGGTTTTTACCCTTAATACTGATAATTGCTAAACGACCTTGGTTTTTTTGTTTGTTGTCATGGACAATCAGAAAATCGAGCGTATTGTTTTGTTGCTCTATCAAAGCCATACCACTGATACCGAAAGGGATACCACCGCGAACCGGACGCCAATCTTGCGCCCAAACTTGCTGGGATATGACTAACAATGCACATAAGATTACTATATTGATGATTAACCTAAGAAACCGAGGCATATTGATTTAGCCAAGCTGTGAGTATCGGTAAAAGGAGGGTGTTAACGGATGCTCAATCATATTAAATCAAAGCAATTTGCACCCACATCAATAAAGCAGCCTTTTGTACTCTTAGTCATTAGTAAAATTACGCAATTAATTCACCTAATTTTAGATTCTGGATTAATAAATGTGGTTAGCACAACTATTTATACAGATGTGAGATGAAACAAATCCAAAATCCAAAATTGTTTGACTCAAGATAGTACTTTCTCTAAAGAAAGCAATAATTCGTTGACAGTATAGGGCTTCGGCAAAAAGATATTGATACCAATCTTAGTTAATGCACTGAGCTTCTTGTCAGACATGAGTCCACTGCTGGCAATAATTCTGGCTTGGGGGTTGATTTTTCGCAGGGTACGGATGGCAGTTATACCATCCAGCGAGGGCAGCATAATATCCATTAGTACAGCACTAATTTTGTCCCTATTTTTAGCGTACAGCGCGATCGCCTCAATGCCATCACTGGCAACTAAGATTTTATAATTGTGAGCTTCTAGTGATGTTCTGGTAATCTCTTGAATGGCAGCTTCATCATCCACAATCAAAATTAATTCTCCATGTCCTGTCTGTAGTGGCAATTCTTCTGGAGTGAGTGTTTCCATTCCCCCCACTGCTGGCAAGTAAACCTTAAAGCTAGTGCCACTTCCCACTTCGCTATACACATTCACAAAACCTCCGTGACTTTTAACTATGCCCAGTACGGTGGAAAGTCCTAAACCAGTGCCTTGTCCTACATCTTTTGTAGTAAAGAATGGCTCGAAAATTCTATCTAAGATTTCTCTAGGTATCCCACTTCCAGTATCGGAGACAGTAACCACTGTGTAAGGCCCCTCTTTGGCTTCTAGGTTCATTCGAGCATAATTTTGGTCAATCAACAGATTCTCAGCATAAATACTCAAACTACCGCCATTGGGCATAGCATCGCGGGCGTTAACGCAGAGGTTCATCAGCACTTGATGCAGTTGTGTGCTATCTCCAGAAACCATCCACAAATCCTGTGGTACATCAGTGCTGATTTCTATGGATTTGGGAAATGTCTCTTTGAGAATCTTGCCAAGTTCCACAATTATATGTCTGAGTTGCAAAGTGATTCGCTTCCCTTCTACACCCCGCGCAAAGGATAGCACCTGTTTGACTAAATCAGCACCGCGTCTAGCGTTGATTTCCAAAATTTCTAGTAGATGACGAGTTCGCTCATCTGCATTAGGAAACTTGAGCGGTAATAATTGCGCTCCTGCTAAAATCGGTGTCAGGATATTGTTGAGGTCATGAGCAATGCCACTAGCTAAAGTGCCAATACTTTCCAGGCGTTGGGCGCGAAACAATTGGGCTTCTAGGTGTTTTTTCTCGGTAATATCTGTGTCAACGGTGAGAATTGATTTGGGTTTCCCTTGTTCATCGCACACCAGACTCCAGCGACTAGCAACAAGGATTTCTTTGTCCATTTTAGTAAGTTTAGTTAACTCGCCCTGCCACTTTCCTTTACTAACAACTTGTAATAAAGCCGCTTCCATTTCTGGTGAAAATTCGTCATACAAAAGCTCACTAGCATTTTGGCCACGAGCTTCTGTCGCTTTCCAACCGTAAAGTGTTTCTGCGCCTTTGTTCCAGAAGATAATTTTATTGTTTAAATCTCGTAGGCAAATGGCATCTGTGGTAACATCAAGTAATGCTGCTTGTTCGCGGATTTTTTCTTCTGCCAATTTGCGTTCGCGTAGCGCAGCTTGCTGTTCGCGCAGTGCGGCTTGTCTTTCGCTAATATCAATACTGGCGCATGTCACGCCAACAACTTCTTGCGATTCGTTCCGCAATGGCTCAACTGTCAAATCGTAATATCGAGTTGTATCTTTGATTGTTATTGATACTTCCTCTCGCGTTCCTATGCCAGTGGTTAACACTCTACGTTTAATTGTGGTGAGACGTTGAGCATCTTCAACTGGGATAATATCTAAATCTTGTTTGCCCAATATTTCTTCAACAGTCAATCCATAAGAGGGGTTGTAAACCCAGGTGTACCGTAACTCGCAATCTTGGTTGTAGACGAAGATGGGAGAGTTTTTCAGGGCCACCCGAAATCGTTCCTCGCTCTGGCGCAGTGCATTGTCTGCTCGTTGCCGTTCAATAGCATAACGCATTGAGCGCACCAGCAAGTCGCCAGTTACTTGCCCTTTCACCAAATAATCTTGCGCTCCTTCTTGCATTGCTCTAATTGCTAGGGTTTCGTCGTTTATACCCGTCAGCACAATTATCGGAGTGGCTTTTGCTTGATGGTGAGCGATGACAAAAGTTTCTAGTCCCTGGCTATCTGGCAGCGAGAGGTCTAACAAAATTACATCAAAAGGTTCTTTAGCTAAGTAGTTGAGTGCTTCAGAAAGTCGCTCAACGGGCGACAAATCAACTACAACTGTAGTAACTTCCTTTAAAAACTCTTGTAATAAAAAGACATCGCCAGGGTTATCTTCTACTAATAAGACTTTAATATTTTTACCTGCCATTTCCACTACTCCGGTGGCAGTTTTACGATCGCAAACCAAAAATTTTCTATTGATTGTACAATTTTAACGAATTGATCGAAATCTACGGGCTTAGTTATATAACAGTTTGCACATAAATTATAGGCTTTGAGGATGTCTTCTTCAGCTTGCGAAGTCGTCAAAATTACCACAGGAATTCGCTTGAGGTTTTCATCTCCTTTAATTTCTGCTAGTACTTCTCGCCCATCTTTTCTGGGGAGATTTAAATCGAGCAGGACAATATCTGGATGGGCTGCTTTGACATATTTTTCCTGCTTTCGCAAGAATGCCATTGCCTCTACACCATCCTCGACCACATTCAAGTGAATCGAGATTTTGCTTTCTTCCAGGGCGATGCGTGTAAGTTGAGCATCGCCAGGATTGTCCTCTACCAACAAAACCTCAATAGGCATAATCGGTGTTATGATGCCCACGATTGCTTACCTGCTCTATCTGGAATTGTGAAGTAGAAAGTCGAGCCTTCACCCAGTTTTGACTCAACCCAGATCCGGCCGCCGTGGCGTTCTATAATTTTTTTACAAATTGCCAGACCAATTCCAGTACCCGGATACTTATCTCTACCGTGCAATCGCTGAAAAATTATAAAAATACGTTCAGCATACTGGGATTCTAAACCAATACCATTATCGCGTACCCAGAATAACCATTCATCTACCGACGGTATAACATTTAAACTTTCCCCATCTAGATTTCCATTTGGCTTCGCTACGCCGATGTGAATTTGTGGCTGCTGATGACGGCAAAATTTGATTGCATTGCCAATCAGGTTTTGAAATACTTGTATCAATTGGGTAACATCAGCCATTACTTCAGGTAGAGGATCGTGAGTGATAATTGCTTTACTGTCAGAGATGGCAATTTGCAGATTAGCGATCGCTTGTTCTAAGACAATACTACAATTTACGGGTATAAAGGGCTGTCCACGGGTACTAACGCGAGAATAATTCAACAAATCATTTATCAGCGTCTGCATCCGCCGCGCCCCATCTACTGCATAGTTGATAAACTGGTCAGCATTAGTATCAAGTTGATTTTTGTATCTTCGCTCTAATAGTTGTAAATAACTCGTTACCATCCGCAAAGGCTCTTGTAAGTCATGGGAAGCTACATAAGCAAACTGTTCCAATTCCGCATTGGAACGAGCGAGTTCTTGACTTTGCTGAGTTTCTTTTTCTAATAGTTGCGCTTGAGATAAAGCAATCCCAATTTGGTTAGCTAGTTGCTTTAACAACTCCGTCTCAAAGTTATTCCATCGTCGAGGTGCAGAACACTGATGAGCCAGCAACAAGCCCCAAATGCTTTCCCTGACGAGAATTGGCACTACGAGGTTAGCCCTGACAGCAAACTGCTGAAGAAATTCTCGATGGCATGGTTGAATATGAGCAGCTTGAATGTCTTCCATCGCACTGACTCTGCCCTGGCGATATCTTTCTATGTATTCTTCCTTAAAACAGGGGTCAAAAATATTTTTTCCTAAAATTACCGGCCAACCAGGTAGCACCGCCTCTTGCACTACTGTTCCCGAACCATCAGGCTCTATTTGAAAAATTAAAACTCGGTCAGCTTGTAGTAGTTTTTGTACTTCAGTAACAGTGGTTTGAAGGATTTTGTTTATTTGTAAAGATTCTCGAATTTTCAGGGTGATTTCAGCAAATAATTGCGATCGTAAATTCTGCCGCTTTAATTCTTCATCTGCCTGCTTGCGATCTGTGATATCTGTATAAGAACCCACCATCCGCACTATATCACCCGATGCGTCCCAAAGTGCCTGTCCTCGATCTAGAATCCATTTATAGCTGCCGTCTTGGCATTGGACTCGATATTCACAGACGTAAAACGGTATTTTCTTGGCAAAGTGGTCTTGGAAGACTTGAAGTACCCAATCTCGCTCATCGGGGTGGATTAGTTTCGTCCATTCATCCCAACCGTCGGAAACTTCGTGGTCTTTATAACCGAGCATTTCTTTCCACCGAGTTGAGAAGAACACTTCATTAGTCTTGAGGTTCCAATCCCAAATACCATCATTATTACCATTTAATGCTAATTGCCAGCGTTCTTCACTCTCCCGTAGTGCTTCTGCTGTTCGCCGTCGTTCAGTAATGTCTTGGAAATAAACAGACAAACCGTCTTTTGCAGGATAAGCGTGGACTTGAAGCCAGCAGTTTAGTGGCTGATAAAACTCCTCAAATTCCACACTCACCTGTTCTAACATTGCCCTCTGATACTCACGATGGAATGTTGTGTCTATGAGTTCTGGAAAGACCTCCCAGATGCTTTGACCTAATAATTCATTCTGGGTTTTTTGCAACAGTAATTCTGCTTGACCATTAATGTAGGTGAATCGCCACTTTTTATCTAAAGCAAAAAACGCATCAGTGATGCTTTCGAGCAAATTAGCAATGCGGATTCTAGCCGATTCAGACTCGGCGTGTGCTGCTTGCTGGTGCGCCATTAGTTTCTCGGTAACTTGAGATACCTCAGTTACATGACGTCTGAGTTCTAGTTGGTCGATTACCAACCGACTCAAAGCCACAAGCGCCTCCACTTGTTCTTGGTTCAATTCCCGTGGAACTTGGTCAATTACACACAGAGTACCCAGCATATCTCCCTTGGGAGTAATTAAGGGTACACCTGCATAAAACCGTACATGGGGATAGCCAATTACTACCGCATTATTTGCCAATTTTTCATCAGCTAGGGTATCAGGAACTACTACAACATTACGCCGCTCTTGGCAAAGGTAAGATAAGCCCACAGTCCGAGGCATTTCTGATACATTTAAACCTACTTTTGCCTTAAACCATTGACGGTTTTCATCAATGAAATTTACCAAAGATATAGGCGTACCACAAATAAATGCCGCTAACTGAGCAAGATTGTCGTAAGCTTCTTCCGGTTCGGTGTCAAGAATTTGATACTGGCGGAGGGCTTCTAGCCTTGCCATTTCTGTATCAATTTGTTCAGCTTTCATTAACTTTTCTTAATAAATTTAAATGTAATATCTAGTCATCAGGGTAGCTATCTCAAGAATAGCTTAACCTCTTGTAATAATTCTTAGTCTTTTCCCCGCCTCTGGCTGTTCAGGAAAGCCTGTTAAATTCTGTCAAAATGCTAAATTCGCATTAAAAGTGATTTTTAGTACCAAGCATTTCCTGTATATGCCGCCAAATTATTGCGTAGGCGTAGCCCGTCCGTACATATCGCGCTAATTCTAGTGTAAACAAATTTAGTCAGTCTAAACTCCAGATACTAATGACTATTGACCAATGACTAATGACCAAGACGACTTGGCGACAATTCCTCCCGTACCGTGAAGGAACGGGCTTCCAAGTCGTCTTTGTGTGAATTACGTCACTTTGATAGCACTTCTATTAGACCTCTACCAAAACGGCTTCTCGCAGCTTGGCAATCACATCACTTAGATTACCCGTGTTTATGCGGTAACTCAAAGGATGGGCAATTAACCGCGCCGTGCTTTCATAGAGAGTAGCAATTTCAATTAAACCATTTTCGCGCAAAGTCCGCCCTGTAGAAACCAAATCTACGATCGCTTCTGACATTCCAGTAATCGGGCCTAATTCAACTGAACCATACAACGGCACTATTTCCACAGGTAAATCTAGACTGTGAAAATATTCACGAGCGCAATTTACATATTTTGAAGCAACTCTACCATGCGGTGGTAAATCTAAAGGCGATCTGTAAGAACTAGATGCCTTTACCGCCACCGACATCCGACAATGCCCAAACTGCAAATCTACCAGGTGGGCAACTTGCGGCTGCTTCTCCCGCAACACATCGTAACCAACAACACCCAGTTGCGCCTGACCATATTCCACATAAACAGGCACATCATGCGCCCGCACCAACAAAGCTTTTGCGACTCCCTTAGTATCAGGAATTTGAAGTTGGCGAGTTCCTGAATCTAAAAAAGCACTAAAATCTAATCCCACAGATTGTAGCAGGCGGATGCTATTTTTAAGGAGTTCCCCTTTTGGCAATGCAACAGTCAGCATTCTTTTTTTTATATCCTTGGCGTTCTGGCAGTTGAATAATATTGAGAATATCTCTATATGCTTACCACAAGCAGTATGAGAATTTTATTAGTTGATGATGAAATTGAACTAACTGAACCCTTGAGTCGCTTATTAACTCGTGAGGGTTACATTGTGGATGCCGCTTACGATGGCACAAGTGGCAACGAACATGCACAAGCAGGCAGTTATGACCTACTAATTTTAGATTGGATGCTCCCAGGAAAAACGGGGTTAGAAATTTGTCAGCAATTGCGACGCCAAGGCAAAACTACTCCCGTGCTGTTTCTCACAGCCAAAGATACTCTAGATGACCGCGTGCAAGGTTTAGATGCGGGTGCTGATGATTATTTAGTTAAACCTTTTGAACTGCGAGAGTTACTAGCGAGAGTCCGGGCTTTATTGCGTCGTTCCGGTTCCCAAACCTATGAAACCACCACTGGACGCTTAACCGTCGCTGATTTAGAACTTGATTGTGAAAATCAAGTAGCCTATCGCCAAGGAAGAATAATTGAGCTATCGCAAAAAGAAAGCCAGTTGCTGCAATATTTTATGGAACACACTGGACAACTAATGACTCATGCCCAGATTATGGAAAATTTGTGGCAAGAGGAAGAACAACCCAGTAGTAATGTGATTGCGGCATTAATTCGTTTGCTGCGTCGTAAGATTGAGGTAGGTAAAGAAACTACACTGATTCACACAGTCTACGGCAAAGGCTATCGTTTCGGTGCTTCCTCAGTGGAGTAAGTTTAGCCGCCTGTTTTCAACTCACAAAGATTCGGTTAACTGGTTAGGAGAATCATTAACATTTTTCAGTCTTTGCGACTTTAATTCCAGTCGAAGTTTGTTGTAGAGGGATGAATCCACAGGCATCATAATCTGTGAAATTTCCTTCCAGACACTAAACTGATTATTTGCACCCATATCTTCCATGAGTTGGTCAGCATAACGCAAGGAAAACGAGGTAATGCATGTCGCCCTCGCTACAACATTATTGTATTGAGTTTTGATCCAATCTATATCTGCTGCCATTTCTTGATACATTTCTGAAGGCGAAGGCAATAACAAATTGCCTTTGACATATTCCAGCAGCCACCAAGCACTAACTTCTGATGTCAACTGACAATAGAAACTGCTGTTATAGCCAACAAAACCCATCTGTGGAATATTAGGATGAATCAGATAACGGTAAAGGTTAAAATTACCGTCTTCATCGATTATCTGTTGGCGATATTCTTCTTCGAGAAAAGGAAGTTCCTGGTTAAATCCTGTACCAAAAATTACTACATCTGCCTGCAACTGCTGACCATTGGCTAATTCCACACCATCAGGGATAAACTTGGTGATGCTGCTTTTAATTGCCTGAATTTTACCAGAGTGTACGTACTTAAAGAAATCTGGAGGAGCTATAGTAATTTGACAGTTAGCCTGATTCATCGGTTGTTCGGGTAAAATGCCGCAGCTATCAAGACCGAATTGCAGACGTAGCACCATCTCGTTAGTCCGCCAGAAAGCCCACACTAGTGGCTTACCCAGAGTGTGCAGTAATCTTTCAATGCGTCCCATCTGACGGTAGGGGAACCAAGCTTCTGCAAAGCGGGTTAATAAAACATACTTCAGGTTTACTAAACCCAAGAAAAATCTAGGAACCTTCCACAGGGGTTGACGGAAGACAAGGGTGGATTTTTTGGCTATGTTCGCCGCCAAAGTCGCAATGTCGCAGGCAGATTTGCCAAAACCTACTACAACTACGCGTTTACCCTCAATGATTGAAGCATCGTTAAACTCAGTAGAATGGAGTACTCGTCCTCCAGATGCGGCGAACTCTTCTTTACCAGGCAAAGAAGGTAAATTAGGGAAACTAAATATTCCATTGCAGACTAGCACAAAGTCAAATTCGTGCTTTTCCTCTTTTGTCTCACCCCCATTACCTTCCTTCACTCTGATGGTAACTACCCATCCTGGCCGTTCTCCGGTTTTTCGGGAGACATTAGTAACTTCCGTTTGGAAGCGAATTCTCTCAAGAACTCCAAAATTCTGGGCGTATGAATTTAGATAATTCCGCATATCCTCTGCTGTCGGCCACTCTGGGTAGGATGCAGGCATGGGATAGTCAGAAAAATTATATGTGTCACCCGTACTCTGGGTTGTTAATCCTGGGTAACTTCGAGATTTTTCCCAAACACCACCAAGTCTTTTTTGTTTCTCAAATACAGTAACGTTGTAGCCTTCCTGGACAAAAGTTTTAGCTGTTACCAGACCGCTGATTCCAGCCCCAATCACGCAAATTTGTTTGATTTCCATATTCTTTTTTAAGTAAATTATGAAATAATTTCTGCAAAGATGAATTTATACCAGGTTTTATTTATTTGAACCCCATCTCTGGTAAAGCCTAAATAACTACCAAACATTATTGCTCATCATTTAGCAGAATTACCAGAAGGTAAAGAAGCAAAAAAAGAATAATGATTAGGACTAATTCAAACCACGTTAAAGAGTATGCGTGGTTTCTATTAAACTAATAACTAATAACTACAGGTTTTCAACAACACCAAAAACTATCATTTAATAATGTTTCTATATTATTAGGAAAAGGACAATCATCAGGAAATTTTGTTTCATATTCCTTACTCATGTTTTTATGTGCATTTTTATAACATTCATCACATATATAGGATTACTATTTGATTTTTGAACGGAATTAGGTATTGTAGAGTGTGTTAGAACGGAGTTCGTAACGCACTATTATCAAGGGTTTGATGCCGTACTCTCTGTGCTAACACATCCTACAGATATTTTCAGAAATCAAACCGGATTCCTATAGTTAAAAAATAATTACGCAGGCTAGGGGAATCTCGAAGAATACGACTTAATTCCTGTTGTGTGCTTGAGTCATAAAAAACTTTAGAGTGCTTTAGCAATAGTTTAACCCTTGGGTTTAACAACAATGATAAGTTTTGCTTAAGCTGTGGTAACAACAACATAAGCGTTTGCCACAAATAGATAAGCATTCGTAACGAAAAAGTTAGCGTTGGTAACGAACGCATAAATTGTCGTTACTAACGGATAAGCATTCGTAACAAAAAAGTTAACCCACCTTAATTATTTTTTGGCGAATCGAAGCGGGGTCAATTTCCCTGGGGATCTGCCAAAACTTCAAATCGCTTATTGATTAAGGCTTGTAGCTTTTCTGGTGTCAGTTAATTTACTTTTTTAAGTGTTAACAGACAGGCGATTTTGGGAGACTTGCCAAAAATGCATTCAGAACTGTTGGCAAATCAAGGGTTTGGAGCGCAGGGTTTCAACACCCCTCCCAGCGAGAGGCGGGTTGAAAGTCGCTAAGACTTTCGCTGTCAATGGGTATGTCCTAGTACATTAAAAGCTTTATTGAGTTTTGGAATTTTTCCAGTGTTCATAGCAAACACTTTTTAGGTGGGTTGAAAGGATAGAGCAACAGATTCTTTGTTTGAAGAGCTTGATTTTAGCTCTAATATTGAAACCGATTAGTTACCCTATAAAAGAAGAGTTCTGCCATACTTTAGGTATGGCAGGGTGTTGTAATGATATACAATTTCTCAACGCGGACAATAATTTGGCAAGACGGACATTAATCTGTCAACGCGGACAAATAATTAGTTAATGTACAACACGAGCGCGGAGGGATTTGAACCCCCGACCCACAGAACCGGAATCTGTTGCTCTATCCACTGAGCTACGCGCCCTTAGTCTTATACATTATAGCACGTCTATGATAAAATTTGCAGCCTAGAGAAACTTGGTTTCTGGGTTCAAAGATAATTAGCTGGGTCTACCGGTGTACCATTGTGGCGGACTTCAAAGTGGAGGTGGGGGCCAGTTGAGAAACCTGTGGAACCGACAGCAGCGATCGCTTGTCCGCGTTCGACTGCTTGTCCTTCAGAAACATACAACTCGCTGGTATGTCCGTACAGTGTAGTAAGGCCATTGCCGTGGTCGATAATTACTGCTCTGCCATAACCACCATACCACCCAGCAAAAATTACTCTGCCCGAATCGGCTGCCCGAATTTTACTACCATAGCTAGCGGCAAAATCCAACCCGGCATGAAAGCGACGATAGCCAAGGATTGGGTGCATCCGCCAGCCAAAGGGACTGCTAGTAGAAGCATCGCTAGGATATGCCATTATACCAGTTCCCCGAATGATCACACTTGTCCGGCTGTTAGTTTTTGCTTGCGCCTCCTCTGTTGCTCTAGCTTCTGCTACCTTTTGTTGAATTAAGACTTCCAGATTTTGAGATTCCCTCTCTAGCTGGTTTTGGGCTGCTTCTAAGGCTAGGCGATCGCTATTAAGACGTTGAACCAATTCCGATTGTGACTCCGCCTGATTTTGATAATCGGATTTTTGTGCTAACAATTGCTCACGAATCAAGGCAATTTCGTTTTTTTGCTGTTCTACGTCCGTTTTTTGTTTATTTATCAGCTTTGCTTGGGCATTGAGTTTTACCAAAATTTGTTCGTCTGCCTGATACACTAACTTTAACTGATGACGACGGCTGAAAAAGTCGCTGATATTTTCACTTTCGAGCAAAACTGCCCATCCAACAGATGCAGGCGATCGCTGGAGATAACGCAATCGTGCTACTGTTGCTATTTGCCGCTCTTCATAAGAACGTTGCGCTACTGCTAAATCAGTTTCCAAGTGCTGGAGGCGTTGGGTAGCGAGTTGTAATCGTGATTCGCTCTCTTGAATATAGCTATCTGTAGTTTGCAAATTTTGTTTTAAGCCAGTGAGGTGTTTTTGGGCCTCTTGTTGAAGATTTGTTAAGCGATCGCGATCGTTAACCACACTCTGGCGCTGCTGGTTCATTTCTTGCTGCTGTTGTCGCAAAGTATCAATAGGCGCTGTGGAGGTTGCGTAGGCTGGAATTAATGCTAAACAAATCCACAAAATGCAGCAAAATGCAATAGATAAATAGCCAAAAATCTGCTTTTTTCTTATAAATCGCGCTCTCATAGCGTAAAGCCCAACCAAAACGATGCTTTCAAACACTATGAGGATTATTCCCAAAATCTGATTCACCCACTCCAACGCATGATTAAATTGTCTGCCAAGTTGTAACACAAAGATTCCAGCGATGTCAGCATTAAGCAGGTAGTTCATTTGTATGAAATCTGCTAAAGTTTCAGTTACCTTAAAACTCATAACTCAGCACGAACTAAACGCCCCGCTACGGCTAACAGGAATTAGGACTGATGCAGAACAGGCAAGAAGAAAAAATTTCGCAAGTGGTAGTGACTGCTGTGCAGATGCGAGATATTGAAGATCGGATCTTTGCAGCAGGAATGCCTGTAGTCGCTTTGATGGAAAAGGTGGCGGGATTAATTGCCCGTCGCATTCAAGAGATCCCCCCAACCCCCCTTTTTAAGGGGGGCTACATTCTTTCAAACTCGCTACAGGCGGAGGGATTTCGTGTTGGAATTCTTGTCGGCCCGGGTCATAATGGCGGGGATGCTTTAGTAGTAGCCCGTGAATTACACTTTCGCGGGTATGAGGTTTGGATTTATTCGCCTTTCTCTAAACTTAAGGAACTAACTTCACAGCACTTGCAATATGCTCAGAGTTTGGGCATTCCAATTTATCAAACAATTGAGCAACTGCCAGATTCTGATTTGTTGATTGATGGCTTGTTTGGATTTGGTTTAGAAAGAAACCTCACCGATCCCATCGCTTCTGCAATTAATCAGCTAAATGAATTATCTGTGCCGATTTATAGTATTGATTTACCTTCAGGTTTACACACCGACACAGGCGAAGTATTAGGAACTGCCATTCGCGCCACTCACACTTTTTGCTTGGGTTTATGGAAGCTAGCTTTCTTCCAAGATCAGGCGCTAGAATATCTCGGCAAAGCTGAGTTAATCGATTTCGATATTCCTTTAGCTGATGTGGAAGCTGTTCTAAAAAATGCACCCAGCATTAAACGTATTATACCAGCAACGGCACTTGCTAATTTAACCCTACCTCGTCCACAAGTCACCCACAAATATAAGGAAGGACATTTATTGTTGATTTGTGGTTCGCGGCGCTATGCAGGTGGAGCAATTTTAACTGGTTTGGGTGCTAGGGCTAGTGGTGTAGGTATGCTTTCCATTGCCGTACCCGAATCGCTGAAATCTCTTTTGGTGTCACATTTGCCAGAAGCCATAATTGTCGGTTGTCCAGAGACGGAAACTGGAGCTATAGCCCAATTACAATTACCAGAAAAAACCGATCTGAGTTCCTTTAATGCGATCGCTTGTGGCCCCGGTTTAACACGAGATGCCACTCCCATTGTGCAAGAAGTGATCAACAGCGATCGCCCTCTAATTCTCGATGCCGATGGTTTAAATATCTTGGCACAAATGGGAGCGATCGCCACATTAAAAAAACGTCTTGCAGTAACCGTACTCACACCCCACACTGGTGAATTTCAACGATTGTTTCCTGATGTCCCCAATGCCAAACATGACAGAGTGCAAGCAGTACAGGAAGCGGCGGCACAAAGTAAGGCGATAGTATTGTTGAAAGGGGCGAGAACTGCGATCGCAAACCCTCAAGGTGCTGTTTGGAGCATTCCTGAAAGCACACCCGCCTTAGCGCGTGGCGGTAGCGGTGACGTGTTAACTGGGCTACTGGGTGGATTGTTGGCGCAAGCAGCAACGAAGGAGATTCCGGTAGAAAATATTGTGGTAACTGCTGCATGGTGGCATTCGCAAGCGGGTATAATAGCCGCCCAGGAGCGTACTGAATTGGGTGTAGATGCGTTTACATTGACACAATATTTGATAAAAGTTCTAAGTAATTAAACGGCTTTTAACTATGACTCTAGAAATTGACGCCGAGAAAGAAAAATTACAGGCAAGCACTAGTTTAAAGACAAATCAAGAAACAGAAAACGAAAAAGTTCTATGTCCTCATTGTCAGCGCACCGCTACGAACGGTATTAAATGTAAAGGCATTTGTGTGGCTGACAATGACTATTAAAGTATGATCCAGTCTCCAACGAGGAATAAGGAATTTGTATCAGCCATTGGCTAAATACCAACGCTGTAGCGCCAATCGTTGAATTTCGCGCCAGGGAATATTATGTTTTCGAGCTAAGTCTGCACAATCTTCATATTCTGGCTGCACATTTGCAATAACTTTTTCTGGCGATCGCCCTTTCCATGCTATTTTCACACGCACTTTGCCATATTCCGTTTCCACTTGTTGAATTTCCCGTTGTAAAATGGCGCGTTGCTGAGTTGTTCGCCGAATACCCAAAGTTGTAGTTTCGCGGAATATAACCGCTTCACAACTGAGTAAATTTTCTGGATGACAAATCACAGTCAGCAAAATCCCCGGACGGGACTTTTTCATACCGATCGCTTGGGTAAAAACATCCACTGCACCAGCCGCAAACAACGCCTCAAACACATAGCCGATCGCTTGCGGATTTAAATCATCAATTTGAGTTTCTAGTACAGAGATGGTTTCCAAATTTGAGCTAGTAGCTTCAGAATCACTGAAATTTGACTGTAAACTTGCGCTTTCACCCACCCAAAGGCGTAAAATATTGGGAATGGGTAAATTTATGGTTCCTGCTCCCAATCCTATCTGCTTGATAGCGATCGCAGGTGGTGAACCAAAATCTCTTGCCAAAGTAGTAGCGATCGCAGCTCCTGTTGGTGTCACCAGTTCTCTGTCAATTCCATTGCTATAAACTGGACAACCCCGCATTTCCCACAGCTTTAATACTGCTGGTACTGGTACTGCCATCTGACCATGTGCAGCCCGAACAGTGCCGCCACCAGTCGGGAACGCCGAGCAGTAAAGTAAGGGCAATCCTGACTCATTACTCTCAATCCCCAACCAATCTAAGCCCAGGCAAGTACCTACAATATCTACGATCGCATCTACAGCACCCACCTCATGAAAATGAACTTTTTCAGGAGAAATGCCATGCACTGCCCCTTCTGCCACTGCTAGCTGTCGGAATACCGCCAAACTCCAAGCTTCTGCCCGTGATGGCAACTGAGCTTTGAGAATCATCCGCTCTATTTCTGGCAGGTGGCGTGTGTGATCATGACTGTGTTCGTGGTCGTGGTGATGGTGGTGGTGGCGATCGTGTACTAAATCCACATGGACTTTAGTCGCCTGCTGACCATTACGTTGGACAAATTCCGCCCTTAACTGATATTCCTGTTCAATACCCAACCCATTGAGTTTTTCAGTTAAATACTCCACAGGAACACCCGAACTTACCAAAGCACCCAGGCACATATCACCAGAAATTCCTGTCGGACATTGAAGATAAGCAATTTTATTCATAATAAATTAGTCATTAGTCATTAGTCATTAGTCATTGGGCATTGGGCATTGGGCATTGGGCATTGGGCATTGGGCATTGGGCATTGGGCATTGGGCATTGGGCATTGGGCATTGGGCATTGGGCATTGGGCATTGGGCATTGGGCATTAACTATTCTCCTCTGCTCCCCCTGCCTCCCCTGCTCCCCCTGCTCCCCCTGCTCCCTGCCCCCTGCCCCCAGCCCCCAGCCCCCAGCCCCCAGCCCCCACTCCCCACTCCCCACTCCCCACTCACCGAGTTATGGCAAAAATTTTCCCAGTTCATCCGGATAATCCTCAAGTTCGCCGAATAGAGGAAATAAAGTCGGCGCTTTCTAGTGGCGCAGTCATGCTTTACCCTACTGATACAGTTTATGCGATCGGTTGTGATTTGAATGCCAAGTCGGCGGTAGAACGAGTGCGGCAAATTAAACAGCTAGCAAATGATAAACCACTGACATTTTTATGTCCCTCGCTTTCAAATGTGGCAACTTATGCCTTCGTAAGTGACACAGCCTATCGGATTATGAAACGCCTGATTCCAGGGCCATACACGTTTTTGCTCCCAGCGACTAAATTAGTACCGCGATTGGTGCAAAGCCCCAAGCGGAAAAGTACTGGAATTAGAGTACCAAACCATACTGTGTGTTTGGAACTGCTGGCAGCGTTGGGCAATCCGATTATTTCAACTTCAGCACATCTGCCACCAGATGAAGCAGATAATGGCATGATTCGGATAGATCCAGAAATTGTTCAGTCGCGGGTAGAGCTATTTGACCGTTTGGATAAGTTGGTGGACATAATTGTAGACACTGGCGAAGAACCTACTTATGAAGTATCTACCATCTTGGATATGACCGGAGACGAAGCAGCAATTATACGGAGGGGTTTAGGTTGGGAAGCAGCAGCAGCATGGGTATAAAAATTACACTTCACAGGCGCACCTCTCCGTTTCGGAAATTGTGATAAAAGCGACTCCAGTTTTTAAATTGTCATATTTTAAGGCGATGTCTACGATGGGCACAGATGCAATAACAGAATGGTGGCAACAGTTGCTACAGCAAGGGATTTGACAACTTTGAGAAAACGGCGGGTACTTGTGTCCTAGCGTCAATGTGGTGGCTTGTGAAAAAACCGACACATTTCCATAACTGTAACTCTCTCGTATTTCCTACAGTTTTATATATGAGCTTTAGATGTGAGCATTACATGCGGCAAGCCTTGATGGATGAATGCCTAAAGATTCGTAAGCCAAGGCCGGCCTTGATTGCTGTGTCTGCGTTGTAATTACGGTGCAATACTACTGGAAAAGTCATGAAATCTAACGTCGTTAATCTACCAAACTCTACACCCATTTTTGATAATCACCTTTCGACTGAAGAATTTTCAGACAGCAGCAGCGAAACCTTGATTGAATTGCTATGTCAGGAAATGCAAGCGCAAGTAAAAGCAACACCCAAGTGTGTAGAAGCTTTAGCAAACCGTATAGCCGTAGAAGTAGAACGCATTTGCGATAAAAGCTCCCGTATCCAAACATCTGGGGAAATCAAATCCTGGCAGATTACGTTGGGAAGGCATCGGATGCACAAGTGCTTACGTTACTACCAACTAGGTTCAAAACAAGGGCGGGTGGAATTACATAGCAATTTGGGTGCTATGGTTTACCGGCATGTAACTGTATCCGGCTCTGAGTTGGGTTTTGAGGCTCGTTACAGCCTGATTGAAGATTTTTTACAAGCATTTTATATCGAAGCTATCAAAGCTTTCCGCAGAGAAAACGAACTACCTAATGATCATACGCCGCGTACTCAGCTGCAATTAGCTGAATATATGGCATTTACAGAGCAGTATGCCAAACGCCGGATCAATTTACCTGGTGGTGCAAATCAGCAATTGATTATCTTGCGGGCCCAAGGTTTTGCTCGTCGTCAGCCGCAAGAAACTACCGTGGATATTGAAATGGCGGTAGAGTCTGCTAAGGGTGAAGAAGCAGAATCTTACCAGCGTAACTCGGCGGTGCAACAGCTGCGATCGCAAATGATAGCCCAAACTAATTTCGATCCATCAGAAGAGTCAGAACGCGATCGCGTCATCACTGAATTGATGAAATACCTGGATTCTCAAGGTCAATCTGACTGTATGAACTACCTCAGTTTGAAACTTCAAGACCTCTCAGCCCCAGAAATTGACCAAATTCTCGGTTTAACTAGCCGTCAGCGCGATTATCTCCAACAACGGTTTAAATACCACGTAGAAAAGTTTGCCAAACAGCACCACTGGCAATTGGTACATCAATGGTTAGGTGCGGGTTTAGAGCAAAAATTGGGTTTATCTTCTCAGCAGTGGGAAATCTTTGTGAATCAACTAACAGAACAGCAACAGCAAATATTAGAGTTAAAAACTGCACGGGAAAATGACGTTGCGATCGCTAAAACCATCAAATGCACCCCCAAACAGTTACAAAAGCGCTGGACTCAACTTTTAGAACTAGCATGGTCTATTCGCAATGGTCATACTGAGGCACAGACAGGTTGAAGTCAAAACGAAATAACTAAAATTCATCCAAACTAAATTCCAGTTATTAGAAATGTTGTTATAGATATGGCGGTTTCAGGGTGTAATAATTAAAGTAAATAAAATCATAGAAGACCATGAACCCAGTATTTCCCCAACTCTCTAGTCTTTCGAGAGCGGAAAAACTTCAACTGGTAAAAGATTTATGGGATGAGATTGCCGCTATACTAGCAACACTCCCAGTTTTAGATTGGCAGAAAAAAGAGCTAGGCGATCGTAAAGCCGAATATCAACAAAACCCAGCCATTGGTAGCAGTTGGGAAGATGTAATACCAATTCACAATGGGCTACGCCCCGCTACGCTAACGCAAGTCGCAATGGGCTAACGCCCCGCTTCGCTAACGCAATTAAAAAACTTAGATGCAGCAAGGCTTTCAGGGTTTACATCAGCATCAAATTTTTCGTGAGTATATTCTTTTAACTATTATCTGAATTAGTAACTGATTGGCGAACCAAATTATTAATACATTTGTATTTATTTAGTACAAGAGTACCAAATATTTCAGATTTTTTATCCATTAATCCAACCTTATTTAGTCAAAATCAAAAATTCATATTAAGCAACTGACCTTTTTTTACTACTTCTGTGAAATCCTATAATAAGCAGGACTTTTGGCAGAGGGATTTAGGATGGCTCTGACTCAAGGCGGACGGGCAAATAAGGCTGGGAATATTTTAGAAAGAAATGTAGAAGCAATTTTGACTGGGCATAATTATTTCCAAGTCGGAAACTATGTCTCAAAAGAATTTATTTTAAATGCTGCTTTATTGCCAAAACGTTATGGAAAAGAAATTTATATTGGAACTGGAATTTATCATACCGATCTGAAAGTTGATTTTTATGTTGTCGGCTCACCTGCAATGCCATCTGGTTTAATTTTCGAGTGCAAATGGCAAGAAAGCCCCGGTTCGGTTGATGAAAAATTTCCTTACTTGAATATGAACATCCAGAACTATTACCCTGCACCAACTATTGTGATTTTAGGCGGTGAAGGTATGCGAGAAGGCGCAAGCAAATGGCTAAAAGCAAGAGTTAATGATAACCATAATTTATTAGCAGTTTATAGTTTAGACAGATTCATTGCTTGGGCTAATAAAAATCTTTAAAAGATGTAATTAGTAATTCGTAAATTATCCCTCTATTTTTGATGTTTGAGTTAATTGATCGGGCTGCTTTAATTTTGTAGGTTTCAAAATTAATATCAGTATAAATTTTTTGAATAAATTCGCTATCAGAATTACATACCATAACTTTGACACCACGACTTGCTAACTCTGCACAAGTATCTCTCAAAAGTTCTTGGTCTTTTTTACTAAAACAATTCTGGCTATAAGCAGTAAAATAGCTAGTGTCGCTGATAGGATGGTAGGGCGGATCAAAAAATACAAAGTCATCACTGCTATTTGCATGATTTAAGACTTCTGTAAAATCTGCTTGTTGAATTTCTGCATGAGAAAGGGCTTCTGAGGCTGCTTTTAATAAAACCTCAGAACAAATATTGGGATTTTCATATCTGCCTAATGGCACATTGAATTTACCCTGTGAATTAACTCGATAAAGACCATTAAAACAAGTCTTATTAAGATAAATTATCCGAGCAGCTTTTTCTATGTCAGTACCACCAGAGTGGTTACGGATACTATAGTAATAATCTTTATTATGTCTGATTTTATGCTCTTTCAATATAGAAATTAATTCCTCAACATGATCTCTAACACAACAATAAGTGTTAATTAATTCGGCATTGATATCAGTTAAAACTGCTACTGTTGGTTGGAGATAGAAAAAAACAGCACCACCACCTAAAAATGGCTCATAGTAATTTTTATAACTTTTGGGAAAAAAAGGAATATATTGCTGTATCAATCTACTTTTACCCCCTGCCCACTTCAAAAATGGACGCGGGCTAGTTTCCTTGGGGATTTGAATTACCATTTACTTCCGATTTAACTGAAAATCATCGTGACTAAATAAAGCCAATATAACCGACGAAGTATATTTTATATTAACTGCTAATTTTTCAGCTGCATAGATTACAATTGAGTAGATAAAGCATATCAAAACAAACGTAAGTATATAACAAGGCAGTTTACATTCAGATGTTTGACGGATTTTGGGATAACGTCTTTCGCTACCCCCGGTACTTAATTAGTATCGTCTTAGGACTGTTTCTGAACACCTTTGCGCCGTTAGTGCCATTGTTGAAACGCCCAGTCACCTTGATTGCTATCTTGGGTTTCTTTGTGAGCGGCCTAGTCTTCCTTACTCTCACGCTACGCGCAATGCTGGGCTTGAGTACAATCTAGACTAGCGCTATATCGGGGCTGTGCCCTATAGACGGTAGCTTTTGGCGTTGCTTGCGCTAAGTACTGTCTACTTAACTTGCATGTATTTTTGTTGTACAACCTCTGTGAGGAGGCGAAATTTTTATGGCTACAAATCGCCGGGTTTCCCGCGTTGCTGAATTGATCAAACGGGAAGTTAGCCAAATGCTGCTCAACGGCATCAAGGATGACCGTGTGGGTACAGGAATGGTAAGTGTTACTGATGTTGATGTTTCCGGCGATCTCCAACACGCCAAAATCTACGTCAGTATCTATGGTACAGATGAAGCTAAAGCAGAAACAATGGCAGGCTTAAAGTCGGCCACAGGTTACGTCCGCAGTGAACTTGGGGCGCGGGTAAGGCTACGTCGTACACCAGAGGTGCTGTTTCTCGAAGATCGCTCTATAGAACGCGGTAATAAAGTATTGGCACTACTAAACCAACTTAACCATCAGCGTCCCCCAGAAATGGTAACAGTAGAAGACAGCACCGATCAAGATGATGAATCATTTGATGAATGAGTAACTGAAGTAACAATGTAACTTCAGAACAATTAATCTCAGCAAATCCGCCAAACAATTTACAGACGTGACCAAATCGCGTCTGTTTTAATATGACCATAATCTACTTCAGGAATCGGTAGTTGCATATATACGTTTTTTGCTAGTCTTGGCTTTCGTCCTTACTCTACTATTCCTCTTTCGCTTTAGCCCCAATACCTTTTGGTTAAGCAATTTCTTCTTGATTGAGGTAGTTTATTGAAGCAAGGGGAGAAGAGAAGAATTACTGAACAATAACTCTCTTTCCTCCCATCCCTCCCCTGTCCCCTGCAATTGGAAGTGCTTTACTCCCCCCTTCTACAGATGTTTATCCAATAAAAACTATGTAACACTAGTGTTGAAATTAACCAATAAATTACGGTTATATTTAAGAAATTGTTAACAGATGCTGGGGTAAAAGCCTTCGTAAGTTACTTTAGCCGTTATGTTTTGCAACACTTTATACCCTAGTATCTGACAAATATTCTTGTGTTGTTTACCCTTAGATAAATACCAGCAGTTCTAAATCTGGTTATAAGGTGATTGTTTAATATGTAAGCGATGCTGCGGCAGCCATCGCCTACGCGCTCTAAACCTCTGGAAACCGCAAAATCTTGCCTAAATACAGTACTGGCAAGATTTTCAGACTTGTTGCATAAAAACTATACAGCCGCTATAGCAGGTTAAGTTAACTACTCGGAATTTTTTTTGTAAAGCGTATTCTCGATAAATGTCAGGATTTGTTGACTTTCTTAACATTTCTTGAGATAATTTCAGGATATGTAGCGTCAAAATAGAAATAGTTCCGTATAGCAAACTACAAAATCCTAGCCACAAGTCTAATTTCTGTAATGTTTGTTCCTAATTATTAAGGGGAACACTATCGTAAGTGTTAATTTGTGAGTAAAAAACATGAGTGTAAATACGGTGCCTTCTATCAATTACTACTCTCTTGACCTGATTCAAGACGAAGCACGCCGACTGGTGCAAAAGGGAATGATTAGCCGACAACAGCCAATATATACCCTCTGCCAATACATTCCAGCGAGAGAGTGGGTTTGTGTTGAATGCGAATTAGAGAAATGTGACTTTTTGTTACGCGATCGCATTGGCGACCTAATTGGTCGTGAAGAGTGGGACAACGACTAATTAATGTTTGATTTCAAATTTGGGATTGGGGGTTCATTTTCGATGTGTGGATGTCACTATCAACAATCTGACGTCCAATCTGGGGGATAATCTCTGGTTTTTGGTGAGCATTGCCCCATATAGAATCTTGCGTTTTTCATTAACCTAGAAGCAGTGGAGTCTGAATTTATACAACTTTTCAAGTTAAAGAAGGCATCAGAATCATTTGTTGTGTATATCTGGTGCTACAGCTTGATTCTAGTAGGTAGATTCTGTGAGGTTCCTATATTTATCTAATAGGTAAATGTAGGAACTTCACCTTGGACTCGTAATTATTGCATCGCTTTCCTAAAGTAAACGATAGTCTGCTTACTGTTCAAACCCGAAATCCATCTTGAAAAGTTTGCTAAGTTGGGCTAACCGTCACCAGTTGCGACACTAGAGAGCAACCCCACAAGCTACTGGCTCGATTTTCGCAAAATCCAAAATTTGTATAGTATTTTTTTTAATCACGAAAAGCATAGAAAAATCATACGAACTATTATCCTACTTGCTCTAAGTAATTATTAATGTCTTCAATGATGCGAGTAAGTTCAGCTTCAGTAGTTAAGCGGATGTTGACGTTGCGGACAGTCAGCAAAACTTTGGCTGCGAAGGGTGTTGGCCAGATATTAGGATTACAAAAAATTTCTAAAAATACTTCACCTGTATAACGATATTCCAAGGGAGGCTGGGGAGTTACTTTACCACCGCCAGGAGTGGGTTTAGCGGCGACAGCTTTCAAACGCTCCATCAATTGATCTGTTGCTGCTTTTAATTCTCGTCCTGCTTGGGGTGAAAAACTGAAGGAGACAGAACCTTCAATTAGGTTCAAGGTTAGAGGAATTGAAGACATTTTTTATTAAAACTTCTTGATAAGTACTAATATTACCGGAAAAAGAGACAAAGCCGCCGAGAGCGACGGTGGCGAACTCCAATTTTTCGAGGATGCGCCCCAGCCTTAGCGCTGGCATCGTCGTCGAGAGATTTGCATAATCGGACTTTTCTTGGTTTTGGTTTGGTTGCCGAATCAGGCTGCGAAGCCGCCATCAATTTTCAGGTTCGCACCGGTGACAAAACTCGCTTCCGCACTGGCGAGATAAGAAACCATGTCGGCGACTTCTTCGCTTCGTCCATAACGCTGGAGGGCGGTGATGCTTTTCATCCTGTCGGCAAAAGTACCGTCCGCCGGGTTCATGTCGGTGTCAATCGGGCCGGGTTGGATGTTGTTCACGGTGATGCCACGAGGGCCGAGATCGCGGGCAAGACCGCGCGTGAAGCTAGCAATTGCACCCTTGGTCAAAGCATAGACGGAGCCGCCAGCAATAGGCATGATGTCACTGTTGACACTGCCGATCATGATGATCCGTCCACCCTCGCCCATGTGGCGAACAGCCTCTTGAGTTGCCACAAACACACCCTTAACGTTAACCGCTATGAGTCGATCAAAATCATCCAGTGAGAACTCGTCGATTAAAGCGAAAGCACCGACCCCCGCGTTGTTTACGAGGATGTCAATACGACCAAAGGCTTTTACAGTCTCAGCTACAGCGTTTTTCACAGCTTCGACATTGGCACTGTCGGCGCGAAGAGCCAAGGCTTGTCCACCTGCGGCTTTGATAGCAAGCACTACCTCGTCGGCTTTTTGTGGGGAGCTAGTGTAGGTAAGGGCGACAGTTGCACCATCATCTGCCAGACGTTTGGCGATCGCTGCCCCTAGACCGCGTGAGCCGCCTGTTACCAATGCCACCTTATCTGTAAGTTTTTTGGTACTCATAGTATTCGTGATTGAAACTTGTCGTCTAAAGAAAATTGACCATTGGAATTATATTGCTCAAGTTCTGACTCAAACTCGTAAGATTATCAAATATTCACCCATCCCCTTGGTTTGTTGATTGCAGTTTAGGGAAGGGCAGGAGTACTAAGTGACTCTTGAGAGAAATTGGGGGATTGAACAAGAGGCAAAGGAGTAGGGGATATAGAAAAGAATTAGGATTCGACACTTTTTCGCTGTTGCTTAAAGGTAGTAAATTAAACTCATTAGGCTCATCAACTTTCCTGAGTAAGTACAGCTTACTGATGGTTTTTATCATCTCTTTTGATGCAATTCGGTCTGACCTAACTAGATGCATGAATAACAAATTTAATTAAAATATTTTTAGAATTAATGCTAAAAATATGCTGTTATCTGTAGAGGTATTATTAATACATATAAAGCTTGTAGCCGTTGTTAACTATAAATAATCTCAACAAAATGGGATAAAAGATAGAACCTATAGAGAGACTTAATTTTTACTGTGTAAGACTTTCATACATTTGATTAGTGTCTATTTATGTTTTAAGTTTTACATTAGAAGTCATAGAACTTGATGTAATAAATTATCTATGATTTACGATAACCGCGCCGAAGTGCGAAAGGTTTTAATTATTACCCTACTGCTAAACCTGTTTGTAATGGGATTAAAAGCACTTGTGGGTTACTGGACAGGTTCTTTGAGTTTGCTAGCTGATGCCTTGCATAGTGTGACAGATAGCGCCAATAATGTTTTGGGATTAATTGCAAGTAAATTTTCTTCTCCACAACCCGATCGCGAGCATCCCTATGGACACAGCAAGTTTGAAGCTGTAGGCGCTTTAGGAATTGCCTCATTTTTAGGAATAGCCTGTTTTGAAATTCTGCAAGGAGCAATCGAGCGAATTCTCAAAGGTGGTGGTGAACCGATAAAAATATCGCCACCTGAGTTGTGGTTATTACTAATTGTGCTGGGCGTGAATATTTTTGTGGCCTTTTACGAACGTAGTGTGGGTAGGCGTGTAGGTAGCTCAATTCTCATAGCTGACGCAACACATACCATGAGCGATATTTGGGTAACAATCTCTGTAATTGGCGGCTTGATCGGAGTTTGGCTAGGTTACCAATGGATGGATTTGGTGTTAGCTTTTCCTGTCGCTTTGTTGGTATTTTGGAGTGGCTGGTCAGTTTTAAAAGAGAATTTGCCTTGGCTTGTGGATCAAATGGCGATCGCACCAGAAGCAATTCATGCGATCGCTACTTCTGTTCCAGGTGTAATTAACTGTCATGATATTGCTTCTCGCGGTGTTCTTGGTCGTCAAGTCTTTATCGAAATGCATTTAATAGTAAATGCACCAGACGTAGAAACTGCTCACCACATCACCGAAGAAGTAGAAAGCCGATTAGAAGAACGGTTCCGTCCAGTCAGGATTTTAATTCATGTCGAGCCACCAGCCTATAAGTCTGAGCAAATTAGCTTTGAAACTGGAGCGAAGTAATCTAAGCAATTCAAAATTACACCTTGTTTCAGATATAAGAAAGCTTTAGCTAGATGAGGGAGATTAGAGAAATAACAAATGACCACCGACAAATCACTGCATCTTTGCGTTAACTCTTATAAGAAGCAACCAAATCAGCAACGATCGCAACTAGTTCTCCTGGATCAACCGGTTTTGCCACATGAGTCTGAAAGCCCGCTTCCAGGGCACGGCTACGGTACTCGCTATCGCCATAAGCAGTTAAAGCTATAGCTGGGAGTTTTTCCCACATATCGGACTTCAGCGCTCGGATCTTGCGGATGAGAGTGTAGCCATCTTCACCAGGCATAGCAATATCACAAATTAAAACTTCTGGTTGCAACTCAGGTAATACTTTCAATGCTACCTCTGCCGATGCGACTGCTATAACGCTGGCTCCATCAGCTTCCAACACGGTAGTAATGTAAAATCGGCTATCGTCATCATCATCAACTACGAGGATGTTTAAGCCAGCAAGGGGCAGAGCAGGTTCCATAACATCTCCATTAATGTTGATCACATGAAAGTTATTTCTAATGAGCTGCTTGTTTTTCTCAGTGGCCACACCATTGGTAATTTTACTGCGATCGCGTCTATTTTCCTAGAAAATAACTCAATTCGTCCAGCCACCATCAAGTAGATGGTTAATTCTTGGCTGACATTTAGAATTATTCACGGGATAGAGTTATGTTGCTGTTTATTTACCAATAATTGGAGTTCAATAATAATCTTGTTAATTACTGACTGTTTTATTGTGATAAAATTATTATTTTATTTTTGAACAAAATTATGTACTGGCGTGTCAAGGCTAAAATGTTGCAATAGAATCAGCTTAGGTGGATCTTTACCGCTTGTGCTGGCGTAATTGCTCTACTATATAGTCTTCCAGTTCTTGCCTTTCTCTCTTACTGGCATTTCGTTGATAAGTTCTTGCTGTTTCTTGCATAAACTTGCGTTTCTCGCTTGGAGAAGATTTGATACCTCCAGTGCCTTGCAGCTTTTGCTGTAATTCTTCCCAAGTCTTTTCACCCACACTTTCGCCTAGTTTGGCCAGTACCTTTGGTAGTAATGTTCTTGCCTCTCTTTGAAAATCTTCCTCTGTCTCAAGGGAAGCTAAATCTATATTGCTGAAGTCGATATCGATTTTAAACTTACTCATAGAATTGTATTTGTTCTTTTAACGATTATTACCACTATAGGAATCCAGTTTGATTTGGAGAAAATATACGTAGGATGTGTTAGCACGGAGAGTACGGCATCAAACTCGTGTTCATAGTGCGTTACGAACTCCGTTCTAACACACTCTACAATACTTAATTTCGTTCAAAAATCAAATAGTAATCCTATATCTAAAGAAGTTGTTTATTTGAAAGAAAATGCAAAATCTGACAATCAAATCTTACATTTAATCAGTAAAAACTTGTTTTACAGATAATTTCAGACTGCTAATTAGAAGGATTTTACATATAGTTAATACCTCCATAACCAGGTTAGCAATATTAAAGATGCTATCTTAAAGGCAAAGGTCATTTGCTTAATTTTTGAGGAAAACGCTATGACTACAACGCTCATAGAGGCTAATTCTATCGAGTCATTGCTAGGTAAAGAGGCTGAAGACTTGCTTACCTACAAAGCAAAAGTTCCTACTGATTTACTACATTTGCCTGGGCCAGACTTTGTAGATCGCATCTGGCTCAACAGCGATCGCAACCCGCAAGTAATACGTAATCTTCAGTTACTTTATTCTACTGGTCGTCTTGCATATACTGGGTATCTGTCTATTCTCCCGGTAGACCAAGGGATTGAACACTCAGCAGGTGCGTCTTTTGCGCCCAATCCGATTTACTTTGACCCAGAAAATATTGTCAGGCTAGCGATCGCCGCAGGTTGCAATGCGGTTGCTACCACTTTGGGGACATTAGGTATCCTTTCGCGCAAGTATGCCCACAAAATACCCTTTATTGCCAAAATCAATCACAACGAATTGCTGACTTTCCCCAATCAATTTGATCAGGTATTGTTTGCTGATGTGGAACAAGCTTGGAATTTAGGGGCCGCAGCAGTAGGTGCGACAATTTACTTTGGCTCTGAGCATTCTACCAGACAGATTCAGGAAATCAGCAAAGCTTTTAAACGCGCCCATGAACTGGGGATGGTGACAATTCTCTGGTGTTATCTGCGGAATAACGCTTTTAAACAAGATAAAGATTACCATCTTGCTGCTGACCTCACCGGACAGGCAAATCATTTGGGTGTAACCATTGAAGCCGACATTATCAAACAAAAGTTAGCTGAAAATAACAATGGTTACGGTGCAATTGCCAAAGCCACAGGTAAGAGTTACGGCAAAACAGATGAGCGGGTTTACACAGAGTTGACAACTGACCACCCAATTGATTTAACTCGTTACCAGGTGCTAAATTGCTACTCTGGGCGCGTGGGGCTGATTAATTCTGGTGGTGCGACTGGTAAAAATGACTTCGCAGAAGCAGTACGCACGGCTGTAATTAATAAACGGGCTGGTGGTTCAGGGTTAATTTCTGGGCGAAAGACCTTCCAACGCCCCTTTGAAGAAGGTGTAAAACTGTTTCATGCCATTCAGGATGTTTATTTGTCGCCAGATGTGACGATAGCTTAGAGAGTGGGGAGTGGGGAAGAAGCAAGGGAGCAGGGAGCAGGGGGGAGAATAAAAATTACCTCTTTCTCCTCTGCACCCCGCACCCTGTCCCTTTGCCTCTTTTCCATGCCCAATTACCCAAACATTTATCATAAATTAAAGGGTTTTTAGTCATTAGTCATTTGTGTTTACCAAGGACAAAGGACAAATGACTTAGGACAACCTCACCAGTTGATGTGCTTTTCTTTTTGCGTAACAGCTTAATTATTGGTTGAAAGAACTAATGTAGTTGTTCAGCGTTCTGATATTCTCATCGTAGGCAGAGTAATCACCCAATGAAACATGTTGGTTTTGCACAAAAAACTTGAATGTCAGTTCTCGTATGTTCAAACTCATCAAAAGAGGTAACAATTTCAACGATTTGGTTACGTGCGCTTTTTTGTTGAAAAGTCAGAAAAGTAGGGATAAACGTACCTAAGTAACTTAGGAAAGGTTAGATAGCACTAGTCTAAATACTTAAGTAAAATCTCCGTAGCCAGCTAATGCGATCGCCTACGATACAGCCGGCCCCATTCCTTACTCCCTACTCCCTACTCCCCATTTTTATCTAACGTTTCTCAATAAGAAATCTGGTTGACCACAACTTTTTTGCGATCGCTTCAAAATCTCGGCGCTACAAATACCAGGTTCACCGTTTTTGGAATAACAAAAGAAGACTTCTTGCAAAAATCTTCCTGAACCAGAACAAAAGGGTGCTATACCATCAGCCTTAATTTGATTATTCGCACTCACAAATGAATTTTTAAAACTTGTAATTGTGGTACGCACGGGTTTATTAGGGCGATTGTAAGCTGCGGGAATAGCGATCGCATCTTTTAACTTTTTACTCAATGCCAAGTATTCCGCAGGCGTTTTCCCTGAACAAGTACCATGTTTTTCCCATTCATGATTGTAAAGTTTATTACTAGGATACAAATTGGGAAATTGCCGCTTTACTTCCGATGGTAATTTTTCTGTGGAACAATTAGCAGGATAACCAGTTTGGTACTGCGGCCACAAACCATGTAGTACAAAACCAAGTTTTCTTCCAGAGCCACACTGCTGCTGGTCACGGTTACCATTTGTCGCACAATAATCTGGCGACCAAGAGAGTGTCAGTACATAAAAATCAAATTTACCCGGAGTACCGCGATTTTGAGCAATGGCAACATTAGGTATAAAAATACCAGTAATTAACAGAGAAGATGCAATTAAAAGTTTCTTAATCTCCATATAAACAGTTAGTTTCCTGTAAAATTCAAGTTATATACAATGCATTGTTAACAGTCAATAATCAAACCGCTTTACAAAGTTATTAGTCATTGACATTGGGCATTGGGCATGGGAAAGAGGACTTGGAGACTCTTGAGAATTGGGGACAAAGGGAAACACTTGTTGCAAGTTCTGATTTAAGTCCCCTTGTCGCCTTGTCCCCTCCGCTTCCCCTACCTCCCCACTCCCCACTCCCCAATGAATTTAGAAAAGCAAATCTTGGTAGGAATTCTGGGATATCCTTAGATAAGTGAAAGATTTGCCAAAAAATAGTAAGAATGAAGCTGGCAGCAAGAGTAAGTCAGGTAACACCTTCATTAACCTTAGCGATCGCAGCCAAGGCTAAGGCACTGAAGGCAGAAGGAATAGATGTTTGTAGTTTTAGCGCTGGAGAACCAGATTTTGATACTCCAGGGCATATTAAAGCCGCAGCAGTAAAAGCTTTGGAAGAAGGCAAAACCAAGTATGGTGCAGCAGCCGGAGAACCAAAGTTAAGGGAAGCGATCGCCCACAAGCTTAAAATTGATAACGGTCTTGATTACAAGTCTGAGAATGTCATCGTCACCAATGGTGGTAAGCATTCTCTGTACAACTTAATCGTGGCGCTAATCGATCCAGGTGATGAGGTAATTATCCCTGCACCCTACTGGCTAAGTTATCCTGAAATGGTGACTTTGGTCGGTGGAGTCTCAGTGATTGTGCCTACAGATGCCACAACGGGTTATAAAATTACTCCTGAGCAACTCCGTAAAGCGATCACACCGAAGACGAAGTTATTTATCCTCAACTCTCCATCTAATCCTACAGGGATGGTTTACACGCCAGATGAAATCAAAGCACTGGCAAAAGTAGTAGTTGATGCAGATATCTTTGTCGTCTCTGATGAGATTTACGAAAAGATTCTCTACGACGGTGCAGAACATATCAGCATCGGTTCTTTGGGTCAGGAAATTTTTGACCGCACTTTGATTAGTAATGGGTTTGCGAAGGCTTATTCCATGACTGGGTGGCGTCTCGGCTATTTAGCGGGGCCTGCGGAAATCATTAAAGCAGCGAGTTCCATCCAAGGACATAGTACATCTAACGTGTGTACCTTTGCCCAATATGGTGCGATCGCAGCGCTACAAAGTCCTCAAGATTGTGTCGAAGAAATGCGCCAAGCCTTCGCCAAACGCCGCCAGGTGATGCTAGACAGACTCAACGCTATTCCCGGATTGAGTACCGTAAAACCAGATGGTGCTTTTTATCTGTTTCCTGATATCAGCAAAACCGGTCTAAAATCCCTAGAATTTTGTGACGCCTTGCTGGAAAAACATCAAGTTGCAGTCATTCCCGGAATTGCTTTTGGCGCTGATGACAACATTCGCCTTTCCTACGCCACAGATATGGCGACGATTGAAAAGGGAATGGATAGATTGGAGAAATTTGTCAAGTCGCGTATTTAGTTGGTTGTCATTTGTCATTTGTGAGAAGAATTTACTAACTCACCAATTTTTAACTCCACCTTTTCGACTCAGAACGGGTGGATTTTATTTTCAAACTTGAAGTTCAATAAAATGAAAGACTGATTTTTGAATTTTTAATTAGACCGCAGCAACGCTTAACCCGCTTCAATTAAGCTTCGTTCAGGTAGGGTGACTCCGTTAAGTAAGCAGTGGTACAAATCGACCCCATTCAGGTCTACTTCTGTAAAATCAACGTAACTTAGATCAGTTTTGTACAAAATAGCTTTGGCAAGACTAGCATGACTCAGGTCTGTATTGCTCAACTTTGCGCCAGTCAGGTTTGCACCATTGAGATTTGCCCTAGCCAAAGAAGCACCGCTTAAGTTAGCATAACGCAAATCTGCCCCAGCCAAGTTTGCATTACTGAGGTCAGCATCATGCAAGTCTGCTAAACGTAGGTCTGCTTTGACTAGGGAAGCTTTATGCAAGTCTACCTTCCTAAGAGTTGCCCGTATCAGATTAGCAGCCTTGAGGTTTGCCAAAATCATGTTTGCTCCACTGAAGTCAGTTCTCCAAAGAACCGCCGCAGTCAAATTGGCTTCAATCAGGTTTGCTTGGCGCAGGTTGGACTGTGATAAAGCCGCATTAGTCAAGTTAGCTCGATTCAAATTGATTCCAGCTAAACACATCTCGCTGAGGTTAACTAAGTGCAGGCTTACTTCAGGGAAATTTCTCTCTCCTGCACAATAGCGTTTGAGAAGTTCATTAGCATCCATACACCCCGCCTCCCAAATCTCCATTTATCACCTGAAAATTACAGTATCTAATCGATAATTGCTGAAAATAGCTCTCATTCGGAGACTTTTAACAACTTTGCACTATCCTTAAAACTGTTTAACAATCTTTTACAATATTGCCAATCGAATCAGTTGCTTTCAAGAGCGATCGCACAACGAAAATACTAAATAAGCCCTTATTAAAAGCATACCGAGGTGGCGATTTCTACGATGGGCTACGCCTACGCTGTTTCACTTATCCATGTCTACAGTTATTTTTAGTTAATTAAATCACAGTTTTTCGTAGGGGCACGGCACTGCCGTACCCCCAAAAGAGTGATTTATTTACGTACTAGGTTGAGCAGTTCTTTCGGAGAAGCGAGCAAGTCAATCGCTACAAAAAAGATTTTGCCTTGGGGATCTATCAAAAACCGCCATGCAATATTCATCCCAACACTGGCGCCGAACCAAGGGGTTTGGACTTTGCCTGTGACTTTAACTTGTGTATAGCCATCTTCTACTGGCTCAGATATACCACGCTCTGGGATCATCTTTAATCCCTGGCATTCTTCTCGCATATAAGCGCGGATTGCCTCTTGACCAACAATCGGTCTTTCAAAGGGGGGTTGCAACGCACCTTCAGAGCGAAACAGAGCAACCGCAGCATCAAAGTCATTGGCATTCATGTTGTTGATATAGCCCAACACTGTAGCGTCGTTGATACCCTCAATGGTGACTTTAGTCCTAAATGCTGGTGCAATGGGTGGAGACACTGGCTCTGAGACTTTTTTGTAACTACCGGGAGCGTTCGGGTCAAATCCCATGTTCACTACGGTATTGCGTAAAATTGTGATTTGTTGACCTGAATCAGCATTGCGGATGGCTTGTAACACATCAGCAGCCTTGGAAGAAAGCTTGTAGCCTTCTGGGATAGGAGCAACGATTCCCTGAGCCATCCATTCTCCTAACTGATACCAGAAGCCCAATTTGATGTTCACAGTGAAGGATGCATAGGAACGGCACAGGGGAGTGTCAGCACGGTTAGCTAGATCGTACATGACTTGCGTTTGAGCCTCAAAAGGCATCTGCTTAATTTGTTCGAGTAAGCCTTGTGCGAGGATCATGTTAGCTGCTCCTGGAGCGGCAACCGTAATACTTCTACCCATCTCGGTATAGGCAAACCAGAGTAATGCTAGTTGATCTTCAGCATTGAGCTGAGAGAATGATTCGACAACAGTTGGAACAATGTCAGCAACTAGGGTGCCGGGAAAAATACTTTGAGCCGACTGAATGGTAAAAGACATAGCAGATGTTCCCAAAAGAAAATTACAGTTGTATCGAATGTGAAAATCAAATGTGCAAAGACGCAAAGTAAATGCGTTTAGCTGTTAACAAAGGCACTCAGGAGTCTTGGTGTAGACATCGCTTTACCAAAGGCATAGCGATTCTCTTGCCGTTGATGGATACTCGGCAAAGCACATTGCAGGCTCAATATCTAGAAAACCTTGATCAACAGTGGTTTAACGCATTCAGGTTGTTTTTATCTCTTTATGTAAAGAAACATAACAATTTCGTTACAAATAAGCAATACTTCCTCAGTTATTAATTTATAAGTTCTGTTTATAGCAAATATAAGCTTTACCTAAAATAGGTTATGCATAATTGGTGGCTTTGTGCGTATTAATTTCCAAGAACGACGCCAGATAGCCCGTTGTAGACATCGCACGTCTCTACACGTATCAAATTTTGATAAATAATCCTTAACTGAAGCGATCGCATCTTTTGGAGAAGCTAAAGCGAGTCTTATTGTGCGATCGCCCCTGTTCGCGTTCGAGCGTCATAGACCTTTGTAGACATTACTTACTTCTCCCACAAATCCCAAATACCCTACTTACTTAGTACGGCTTTCACTACTTTTCTTTTATGTCAATTATTTGCAAAAACATATTTGCAATAATCTATATTAATTTACAAACAATAAAAAAATGATACAAAATTTATGTTGATGAAACCCCATGCACACAGTTTGATTGAATGGCTAACCAGCTTATAAAGAGATATTTTAGATTTACAAATTTTCTTCAGTTGACAAATAAAACAATTTAGAGTCAAACTTATTAAAACTGATTTTAATTACCCTAGAAAAAATTTGATTAGTTCAGTCGTTTCTAGACCTGATTTCAAGAACTTTAAGACCATTAATGTAAATCAAGCTTGGTCATTGTTTTTCACTGTCGGTCAAGATGACAAAGGGCTGGTTTTTCACTAACCTCTTAATCGTTATTGAGGTAACTGCAATTCTTTGGGCGATTTACTTCAGCCAATTGAGATGATCAAGTTTATTCATTTTAGTGTGTAGTAACTTAAACTGAGGTCTTGGATTTGAATACCAAGACTTATTTTCAATGCGTATAAAAAACTTTCTTTAGCTTTGGAAAAGTTTGATGTTGATTGGATTTATGAAGCTTCCCAATTTGTCACGGTATTGTGGGTATGTAGGTATAGAAGTAGCACAAATTGTTTCCAAATATGTTGCAGTTCAAAGTAAAACCTATGTAATCCAAAATAGAAGGATATTGATAAATCAACTTTTAAAGTCTGGTCTAGATTCTCATACAGCGAATCGAACTGTTACTATACTTATATCAAGCCCAATTTTACAATTAACCAACAAAAATCAGTGTGCAATTAACTTGCGAAATTAACTATACAGACAAACAAGAGTCAAAATCCCATTGTTAAAGGTAGGCAAATTTCGCCACACTCTAGTAGTAAGTCGGCACAATAAAATCGTAATACAAGGTTAAAACCCTCTTTCCCCCTGCTCCCTGCTCCCTGCCCCCTGCCTTTTTTATTCCTGCTGCCGTCGTTCTTCCATTCCTTGAGAAGAAATCATACTGCTGACACTCTCTACATCTGCCATCATCAAAACTGCTCCCTGCATTTCAATGCCAAGCAATGGAGTGATTGCCAGGTAACATTTTATTTGCCTACCCCGACGATTGGTAGCATCAAGGATCATTTCCTGAAATTGTTTTTTTCCCGATAGGGAGTCGCGGATGGGCGATCGCAACTGCTCAACAGGTAGCCCAATGTCTAGGCTGAAGATAGACTGTCCTAAAACTTCATCAGTTCGCAAGCCCCATAAATCTTCTACCATGTAATTCCAAATTGATATATTAAAGCTGCTATCAATTACTACTATTCCAGCTTGGAGACTTCTGAGAATAGAGATAAGAAAAATATTAGTACGATTTAGTTCTGTAGTGCGATCGCTCAACTCGCTATTAATTGTTTGTAATTCTTCATTGGTAGATTGTAATTCTTCATTCATCGTCTCCAATTCTTCGTTAGTGGATTGGAGTTCTTCGTTGGTGGTTTCTAATTCTTCATTGGTAGATTGGAGTTCTTCGTTGGTGGTTTCTAATTCTTCATTGGTAGATTGGAGTTCTTCGTTGGTGGTTTCTAATTCCTGTCGGGAGCGTTGCAGCGCCTCTTGGAGTTGAATGTAACGGGTGACATCATGAAAAGCGATGCTTACACCTAAGAAATTGGTGTCGGTGTCTTGCAAAGGCGTAATTCGCACATCCAGATATTGGATTTCTGTGTTGGACAAATAGCGCTCTATATTTGTCAGGGTGATGGGGCGGCGTTCATTATAAGCCCGTTCAATTAGCGATCGCAACTCAATTGGGCGATAAGAAAGTTCCAAATCCTGGAAGGGACGAGCTAAATCTCTGGGGGAAAGGGCAAACAAATTCCGCGCCTGCTCGTTCACCAGCACCAGAGTTCCATTGTTATCAATAACTACTTGGGCGATTGGTGCTGTGTCAAAACCCATATCTTGTAACCGGAGATGTCGAGACAAACGGTTGCTAGATTCGTCATCTACTGAATTTGTCATAATTAAAAGGCGATTGCGGATATTCACCGACAATACCTTAGTAAATATCCGGTTTTTTAAGTCTAATGGCGTAAACAAACTCGAATGCATCAATAGCATTTCCGCTTTTCCCAAAAACAGATAGCCTGCATCATTTAGTGCAAAATGAAACCGAGCTAGAATTCGCCCTTGAGTCTCAGAATTAAAATACATCATGGTATTGCGGCTAACCAGCAAATCTAAGCGCGAAATGGGCGCATCCTGAAGCAGATCGTGGCGACCAAAAATCACTGAGCGGCGCAAGTCTTGGCGGAAGACATAGCGGTTCCCGACAATCTCAAAGTATTTCTGCCGCAGTTGATCTGGCACTGTCTGGATTTCTTTTGCTGAATACGCAGCAATACGTGCCTGGTTGAGAGCCTCTTCATCTACATCTGTGGCATAGATTTTCACTCGTTGGCGAAATTCGTCTGCTCCCAATATTTCAGCCATCAAGATTGCCAGGGTATAAGCTTCTTCCCCAGAAGCACAACCAGCGCTCCAGATGCGGATTTGGTCAGAACTTTTTTTATTTTTAATCAGATTAGGCAACACTTGCTCTGCTAGATATTCCCAAGCTGATGAATCTCGAAAAAAAGCGGTGACGTTAATTAGGGGTTGCTGAAAAAGTATGAAAAAGCAATCTTAAGGGTTGACTAGTTATTCAAGCAAAATCAAAGATAAGCTTTTCTTGTTTATAACTAATAAAATCATAATTTTCAGTTATACGGAACTGCAAAAAAGGTGCAGTTTTCAAAAATAGACATAAAAAAGCATAAAACACCCGCGACAGGTGAGTAGAAAGATTCATCACTAGAAAAGTAATAGCAATTGCAGTTTCAGAAGTGTGGGAAAGTTTCGCCATCACTCGATTGAGGCTAAACCTTCTTTTAGCTTGCCCAAATTTTCCTTCAATACAATTACGAATTCTCTCAGATTCTAAATCTTGTTTCTTTTTTTCTTTACTAACATTGGCTGGTGGTCTTCCCAAAGGAGGACCACTCATGATAATACCTCTTCCTTTGCACCAAGCTCTATTCTCTCTTGTGCGATAAATTTTATCTACATGAACCGATTCTGGATAATAGCCAGTATAGTTTTTATATGCTTCTACTTGTGATTTTAAGTCTCCTGATTCATTAAAATTATCCCAACTAATATGGTCTAAAAATACATACCCATCAAAATAACTAGCTGATAATTTTGCCCCAAATTCCACGGCTTTCCCAGCTTTTCCACGGACAATTGGGCGGATATGTGGTTGGCTTAAACTAACGATTCGGTCATCAATACTCTGTTTTTTATTTTCATACAACCATAGTTGTTGACGATAAACTTCTACAACTACAAGCAACATTTTATATTGTTTAGTACTTAGTTTTTCTAGAGTTGCTCCCGATCTGATTAGCTGGTCAATATGAGATAAGTTTCTTTTGATATATTGAAGCTGCTTTTTAATCGCTTTTTTCCTATCTTTTTGGGATACACGACGTTTTTTAGCGACTTCTAAGTAGTTTTTTCTCGCTATTTCCCGATAAGTCCTTGGTTTTTTCTCTAATGTACCTTTTATCTGTTCATAAAGAAGGTCTATTATTCGTTCTGTCTGTTTTCTTGCTTGATTTAATAGCTCGAAATCTGTTGGATAGCTGATGTCTGCTGGCGCACAAGTCGCATCTAATATTAATTTTCCCCGATTTTTCGGCGTGTTATCTTCTTTTTCTAATTCTTCTATTTTTTTTTGAGTTGATTCAGTTGATTCAGTTGATTCAGTTGCTAAAGTCGAAGATGTTGTCTCTAGCATCCTTTTAACAGTTTCTTGATTTACTTTGTTTACTAAGTCTGCACTAATTCTTTCACGAAAATGGACTAGCATAGATGGATCAAATGGAGCTTCATTAATATAAGATGATATTCCTATGAAGTACTGTAGATAAGGGTTTTCTTTAATTTGTTCTACTGTTTCTCTGTCGCTTATTCCTAGTTTTTCTTTGATTATTAATGCGCCTAATGCCACCCGAAATGATTTTGCTGGCGCTCCCATCTCTGCCGAAAAAAATGAAGAATATTCCTCTTCAAATTCCGCCCACGGTATTAAATCAGCCATAATTACCCAACGATTATCTTCTGATAATTTTCCTTCAAACGGAAGTTCAAAGTTTTCTGGTGGGATTGTAGTTTGCTCCTGCTTTCGGTACATGGTTACTAATGACACACTTTAGTCCTGCTAGTCACGGTGATGCAAGGATTTTGGGTTATTTTACCCTCAACTCTTGCACCTGAATATCTTTCTTTGGTCTGATAATCTAGAGACTGTAACCTTTTCTTTTTTTTCAGCAACCCCTAATTAGGATAGTGTTGAAAAGATAATTGAATTCTTCTGGATCAACTTCTAGGTAGTCTAGATAATCTCCAAAGTTCTCTACGCTCAATGACTGCATTCGCTTGCATACACGACGCATCAAAGTTGAGCGCTTATAGCCTGTAAAATCGAATCCCCGGCTTTGTCTGAGATAAACTAGTAGATTTTCAAATTCGGGGTCTTTTTCTGGGGAAGTCATAGGGCTGAGGGCAAATGAGTGGAGTTATGAACTGCCTCTATGAGTATCAAAGACTCGTCCACGAGTAAAAAAGACTCATTAAAGGAGTTCTAAACCTCATTAATGAGTATCAGAGGCTCATTAATGACGTTAACTCAGAATTTGCACCCAATCCAACAAAGCACCCGAAATGTTGGATTATACCATTTCACTAGAATGAATTCCGAGTCTCATTGCAAAAGTCTACTCAAGTGGACTGAATTAATTATTTAGTCCACTTGAGTGGACTTCAGCTATCAGCCCTGAACTTCAGTTCAGGGCAGGATATCAGTAACTACGACTAGATTTTTAAGCACTTCAGTGCTTACTACAAACTCATCAAATTCAATCAGACAGACCACTAATTAAAACTGTGAGTAATTAAGGGGTTAAAAAGTCTAAATGGTTTCCTGGTTGGGCAAGCAAATCCTCTACTGTTCCCTGAATTTGTAACTTGCCTTGATTAAGCAAAATAATCCAATCAGCACGGGTAATTACTCTAGGACGGTGGCTAATCAGGATTGTGGTTTTACCTTGGCGGTGCAACAACAGTTGATCTAAAACTTGAGATTCACTAACTGGATCGAGTCCAGCAGTTGATTCGTCTAAAATTAGGATTGGTGGATCGTTAACAATAGCTCTTGCTAAAGCCAGTCTTTGGCGTTGTCCACCAGAAATATTTGACCCAAATTCACCTAAAACAGTTTGATATTTTTCAGGTAGTCTACTAATAAAATCATCTGCCTCAGCAATTTGGCAAGCCTTGACAATTTGATCAAAGGTGAGGTGAGGTGAACCTAAGCGGAAGTTTTCAATAATTGTGCGACTCCAAAAATGAGCATCTTGAGGAACCAGAGCAACTTGTTGCCGCAAACAATCAAGAGCTAGGTCTTGCATATTATAAATGCCAAAGCGAATATTGCCAGAATTAGGTGTGTATAATCCGGCAATCAGTTTAGCAAGAGAACTTTTTCCACAGCCTGATGTACCAATTAGGGCAACAACTTTACCACCAGGAATTGTGATGGAAAAATCTTCTAGTAGCTCTAGCCTGCCTGCGTAGTGAAAGTTTAGGTTTTTGCAAATAATATCAGCATCACTAGGAATTTTAGCAAAGGGTTTGCTACTATCGCTTGGAGTTTCAGGTGTGGAATCGATAACTTCTGTTAAGCGTTCCGTGGCAGTTTTGGCACGCGTGAATTCATCTATAAATCCAATTACAGCACCGATTAATGCCAAAAAATTCCCATTCATCCCGTTAAATGCCAGCAGTTGACCGATGCTGAGTTCCTTATTAATAACTAGGGTGCTGCCGAAACCAATCAAACTAACGCTGCCAATAGCATAAACTAAACCAGAAAAGGTACTGTTAATAATTCCAATTTGAACTGTGCGAAATGTCAGGTTTGAGAGCCGACCAAATCTGTTCTGAAATTCTTCCCAAAATTGAGGAGCAGCAGTAGTAGTTTTGAGTGTCAGCGCTCCTTTAAAGCTTTCAACAAGAACACCCTGATTTTCCGCGTCTAAGACCAACATACTTCTGATTTTTTGTTGAAGTGTAGGCAAGAAAACCACCGTAGATGAACTCATGACAATAGCAACAACGACGGCAACAAAGGTGAGTTTCCAGCTATAGAACACCATGAAACCCAAAGAAATCAGTCCGATAAATAATTGGCTAGGCAGACTGATAACTGCTTGAGCAACTAGCTGATTAATTTGTTGAATATCTTGCAATCTGCTAACAATCTCGCCACTGCGACGTGATTCATAGTAAGCCAGAGGCAGCCGCAAGATTGCCCTAGCAAATTCTAGAACTAGCCCTAACTCAAGCTTTTGGGCAAAATTTGCAATCAGGTTAGATTGAACTAATTGCAGACTACTTCCCACCAAATTCATCACCACAACCGCAATAATTACACCAATAAGAAGCTGGGTATCACCTCGAACTAATACATCATCCGTTAGAATTTGAAGCAGAAAAGGAGATGTTAACGAAAGCAGACCGATAAATATAGCACAGAGAAAAGCCTCGAATATTATGCCCCCATAAGGCAATGCCCGCCGCGCAAAGCGCCAAAGACCATTGACTTTATCATCAGGTTGAGCATAAAAACGAACCGAATCTGGCTCTAGCAAAAGCATGACTTGATCTGACCAAGCCTCCATTAATTCATTTCTAGAGACATAACGGATGTTAAAGGCTGGGTCAGCAATTACATATTTTTTGCCTTTCTGACCATACAAAACAACCCAGTGGTAGCCTTTCCAGTGAATGATTGCTGGGAGTGGTGCTTGGTTCATTCGGTCTAATATTTCTTTTGATGCCCTGACCGAACGCGCATTGAAACCAAGTGCCTCTGCTCCTCGCCTCAATCCCAACAATGTCGTTCCAAGTTGCCCCGTGCCTACCGCTTCCCGGATGCGATTTAGTGTAAAGTTACGTCGATAATGTTTGGCAACGGAAGCAAGACAAGCAGCTCCACAATCCTCTTCACTATGTTGTGCAACAACTTGGTATTTCATTTCACACTCCAGTACCCAATAGCATCGTAAAAAAACTTAAAAAAATAGCAGGGTTTCGTCCCTGCGTGGTTAATAATTTGACCAACAGTTTAATTTTACTAAGTAACTGAGCAAAAAAATCAAACTATGTTATGTAATGTAAAATTAATTAGATTCGCTAGTAGTAAGCGGCTCTAACCGCTTACTACTAAACTTTAATTATTCACGCCCGCTTACTTATCACTACCAATCAAATTTTAGTAGGGAGGATAGGTTTATTCCCAGGCTCTTTAATAGTCCTGATACTGAAATTCTTCCTTGGGTAGTTTTCGTTTTCACAACTTTTGTAGTTTGTTTCTTTACTCCTTTTTTGCCAATTATAATATTGGAATAAGAAACCACGTTGCTTTCACCACCACATAGGCTTACTTCTTGAGCTTCAGTTAGGGGGGCAAACATTGGGAAGATTTGAGTGCTTTTCATGATTATAATTAACCTCAGATGTTAATTACGAGTTTTCAAGTTAATGGAAATCTGCATTAACTGAAATATAACGAGAGCTAGCACGTACCAAAACGGCTATATCTTTTTCGCTGTTTTTTACAAACTAGTCAATTCTGATCAATATTCCTCTTGAATCACTCTCGAATGAGAACAATTAAGGCTAAATGCTAAAAGTTTAGATATAACCAGGGTTTAATGATCGTATATTGGTTGGTAAAAATCCCGAAACTAAGGAAAATAAGCAAGACCCTAAATATAAAAGGCTTTGAGATTTTCCTCTGGCTAGAGTAATTAATGGGTATAAACGATTTCTCAAATAGAAGCGCTTAGTTCCTTACTTTACTCTTCAAGGTGAGCAGTATCTTTCACAAAAGCATTAGGTAAGTCCATCAACAGTTGCCTAATAGGAAACGTTGATAGACTTTGTTAACTTTGTTCAACAAAAGTATGCGGTAGGAATAAACGTAATGCTAAAATAACTGCGATAAGCAAAAAAACTCATGTCTTACAAAAAGGCAAACTAGACTGTTGGAGCAGGTTAGTTTGTTTAAGATTAAGACATTTTACCTGAGTAAAGACGCGGTTAATCGTGTCTTTACGTTTATTCTTTCCCTTCTACTTAGGAATAGTAGCGGTGTTAGAAGCTATTACGCCTTTACTCAAAACAACAAGATTTAATTGTAAAATAGTGTTTATGTTCACTAAGGGACTAGGAAGAAGGGGAGGAGTGGGAGTGGGAGTGGGAGTAGGAGCAGGTTTTGTGTTCTCTTCTTTTTTCTTGTCCTTATACCCATATCTACCACCAGACAAATTGGCTTCTTCGGTGGCGGTTAATGTAGCGAACAATATGCTTTCCATAATCTTAGTTCTCGCTTGATTGTTGAATTTAAAACTGCGTCACTTTCAAGTAATGGATATAAACGTAAAGAGTAGATTTTGTCTTTACGTTTATTCTTTTGGTTCTATTTAACCAATCTTAATGTTGTTAACAGCTTCTACGTACTTGCTGTCAGTAATAACATTGACTTGGGTAATACCAGTCAGGCTCACTGTAGGTCTGGGAGCGGGGGTAGGAGCGGGGGTAGGAGCGGGGGTAGGAGCGGGTGTAGGAGCGGGGGTAGGAGCGGGTGTAGGAGCGGGTCTGTGCTTCCTGCTGTACCAACCACCAGACAAACTAGCTTCTTCGGTAACAGTTAATGTGGTGAACAATGTGCTTTCCATAATCTTAGTTCTCGCTTGATTGTTGAGGTTAAAACTACGTCACTTTCAAGTAATAGATATAAACGTAAAGAGTAGATTTTGTCTTTACGTTTATTCTTTTGGTTCTATTTAACCAATCTTAATGTTGTTAACAGCTTCTACGTACTTGCTGTCAGTAATAACATTGACTTGGGTAATACCAGTCAGGCTCACTGTAGGTCTGGGAGCGGGGGTAGGAGCGGGGGTAGGAGCGGGGGTAGGAGCGGGGGTAGGAGCGGGGGTAGGTCTGGGAGCGGGTCTGTGCTTCCTGCTGTACCAACCACCAGACAAACTAGCTTCTTCGGTAACGGTTAATGTGGTGAACAATGTGCTTTCCATAATCTTAGTTCTCGCTTGATTGTTGAATTTAAAACTGCGTCACTTTCAACTAATAGATATAAACGTAAAGAATAGATTTTGTCTTTACGTTTATTCTTTTGGTTCTACTTAACCAATACTAATGTTGTTAACAGCTACTGCGTCTTTGCTGTCAGTAATAACATTGACTTGAGTAATATTGCTCAGGCTCACTGTAGGTCTGGGAGCGGGGGTAGGAGCGGGGGTAGTGGGGGTAGTGGGGGCGGGAGTGGTGGGTGTGGTGGGTGTGGTGGGCCGAGGAGCGGGTCTGTGAATCCTGTACCAACCACCAGACAAACTAACTTCTTCGGTAACGGTTAATGTGGTGAACAATGTGCTTTCCATAATCTTAGTTCTCGCTTGATTGTTGAGATTAAAATTGCGTCGCTTCAAAGTAATAAATACAAACATTAAAAGAGTATATTTGATTACTTTTTTGTTCCGCTAAAAGTATTATACGACTCTTGGTCTAAAGGTCAAGCAATTATTTTTTTAAGAAATATATATTACACCTTTTCAAAAAACATACTACATAGTTCTTCTTTATACAAATTTAATTAAAAAATTTCAATTATCAAAAAATAGCAGATAGCGTCGATATTCATATTCATATAAATATGACGAACTAAAAGATGTCTTTTTTTCAAAAATACATAATTTAAACATATCTAGTATTAATACTGAGAAAATAACGTAAATATAAGCAGTTAAAGATAAGCTTAGTAAAACTAGTATATTCTTTATACAACAAACATCTACGTAAGTAAGAAAAATCACAACTGGGTTTCTGCATTTTCGAATAAGCATATTTACATAAATGTACTTTGCACTAAATTTTTATATACAAAGCTGAAGTAAATTTATATAAATTATTTTAATATAGAATAGCGTAAATTCACTTAATCTTTTATAAATAAAAAATAGGTTTAAAAAAGTTGTAGTTGTTATATCATTTTTTCGGAAATTAATAAAGAAAAGATAAAATTTTACGATAAATATTATAAAGATTTGATGTTCCTACTAAGATGCCTAATTATTATTTAGAGTTAGCTGTATAAAAACCTTGTATTTACATACTAACTATATACAGGTAAAGGACTTATCAGTAATAAAAGTAAAAGCTGTCGCTTTCGCCCTGAAAGGCAAAAACGCCAAAATTATGAGATTTTTGCCAAAAATGTTCTTGAAATAGAAGAGAACTTTTATTTTTAGTATCTCCTTAAATCTTGATCGTCACGCTAACGCTAAGTAGATTTTTTTTGCTAGATTATTTACGGAACCAAAATGTTTTTTAGTATTCATGCTCATAGACCCCCAACCAGACTTTCTCCGCCTAGTCCAAAACGACGAATATCTTCCCTCAGTCAGTATATGGACGAGGTTGGGAGGAATATTTTTAATTGGAAGTGTTGGCGCTGCCTTCAGCCTTGCCAGTGTATTTCAATACAACATCATAGTAAAAGCTGATGCTACTGTCCGCCCAACTGGAGAAATCCGGTTAGTGCAAGCAGCATCTGAGGGAACGGTGACAAGCATCAAAGTGAAAGAAAATCAAGTTGTGAAAAAGGGAGATACGATCGCCCTCATCGACAACTCGCAATTGCAAACTAAAAAAAGCCAACTACTCGGAACTATCGAACAGAATCAGTTACAACGAGCGCAAATTGATGCACAACTAAAAGCGTTAGAAAATCAAATGGCTGCTGAGTCTAATGCAATGAGGCAGGCAATCACATCTGCCAAAGCAGACTTGAGTCGCAACAAAAGAGATTATCAAGATAGACAAATCACTAGTCTGGCACAAGTAGAAGAAATAGAAGCTGGTGTTGAATTAGCTAAAGAGGAATTGAAGCGATATCAGCAGCTAGGAAATACAGGCGCGATCGCTGCTCTCCAAATTAAAGAAAAAGAACAAGCTTTTAAAGCTGCTACTGCTAGACTTGACAACGCTAAAGCTGCACTCAATCCTAGCAATGCTAATGTAGCGATCGCACAAGAACGTATTTCCCAAGAGTTGACCAAAGGTGAGTCTACTATTGCTCAATTGAACAAAGAGAAACAGGAACTCATCAGGCGTCAAGTTGAAATCCAAAATCAAATTAGCAGCGCTCAACAAGAACTTAAACAAGTTTTTATGGAACTGCAAAAAACTGTAATTCGTACCTCTGAGAGCGGTACTATTCTCCAACTAGTATTAAGAAATACTGGACAAGTTGTCCGTGTTGGAGATGCGATCGCTCAAATTGCTCCCAACAATGCCCCTGTTGTAATCAAAGCTCGTGTTGCTTCCTCAGATATTAGTAAAGTCCAATTGTGTAAAGTCGCACAAGTCGCAAAATGTTTAGAGGGGCAAGTACAAATGCGGGTTTCTGCTTATCCGTATCCAGATTATGGCATCCTCAAAGGTGCTGTCAGAGGCATTAGTGCCGATGCCATTACATCTCAGGGTAACAGTACCATTCCAACTGCGCCTTACTATGAGGTGACAATTGAGCCAGAGAAACTTTATTTAAAAAAGAGCGATAAATCCTATCCTATTAAAGCAGGGATGGAAGTTACAGCTGAAATCATTTCCAAAAAAGAAACCCTACTGACATTTATTCTGAGAAAAGCAAGACTGCTAACGGATGTGTAGATTCCTTCCTGTATTCCACGCCATTGAGAAGCACTATAATAATTCAAAATTCACACATTCGCCGAGCGTCTCCTAGAGAAGAAAGTTACATAAGGGAATTTAAACCCCGACTGTAGCTTTCTTCTCGGACGGTAACTGAGCAAAGTCGGAGCCATCTAAACTTCGAGTTAATAATTTTTTAATATTATATTTTTCAGCGAAATTGACTAGCATATCTACCAAGGCTGTAAAAATTTCAAAAATTTTATCAACTAAGGTAGTAGACGGAGGGTAGTTTTCCTCCTGCTTTCCTCGAAAAATGGGATTTACTTGAAAAGTTTGCTGATATAGTTCATCAATTAGTTTTCTATAAATAAATTTTAAAGAGTCGCTGAAATTTAAAAATAAGTTAAAAGCTAAGTATTCTAAATATTTTAAAGACCATATCCAATTATTCTCTTTTCCACTGTTTTGGTTGTTAAGAACATATTGAATTGGGTTGACTGTTGCTTCTAAGCAAAAAAATTTGTTTAAATCTCCATATCCCATGACAAAAAGTGCAAAACAAAGAGCAAAAGATAATCTTTGTGTAAAAGCATTGCTTTTATTTACTAAAAACTCAAAAAAGGCTAATTGAGCAAATTTGGCTGATTCTTTTTCAATTAATGCAAACACTTTTTTCATGATGAAAAAATCCTGCCTGGTAAGTGGCCAATAAGTCTCTATTGAGATATCAGTTGCCGCTTATGGTTTTATGCAGAGTCAGCCAATTCTTTACAAAACTTTACAAACTACGTTACAGTTAGCCTTTTGTGCTTATGCGAGGAGGCGATCGTCTCTCGCCCCCAAATTTTTTTATGGGGTTCAAAATTATTGACTTTTGACTTTTGACTTCCCCCTTTGCGTAGCGTCCTGTAGGGAAGGGGCTGATCCATTCCAAATTTGATTGAATTGATCTGCCGACAACGACTGTAAAATACTAAGATTAAGTGGCGCTTTACTGATAAATGTGGCGTAGGAAGGCTGCAAATAGGAACGGTATTCAGGGCGGTTGAGGAGATGGGTTTGCAAAAAAGCTACGCTGAGAGCGTTGAGATAGGAATAAACAGGGGCACGATCAGGGCCTAGCAAGGCAGGTGGCACAGGTAAGACACCATTTTCAGAAGTAGGTTCTGCGATCGCTGAAAAGTGGGTGGCGTTTTCGATCAAAGCTAGGTACTTATTAGAGTTAGAAAGCCAGGTAAAGGGGCGAATCTGCTCAGATACGGGTGGGGCAAAAATATCTTGACTACCTCCTACCAGCATTACTGGAATTTTTATTTGACTCACTCCGGCCTCACCCAAAACTAAGCTGTCAATTGGATTAATGGCCATGATGACCTTGATACGATCATCTTTGAGTTGGTAATTTCTTAAGGGTAATTTATTTGCTTCACACTGCAACAAGAGCGATAAATTAAAGGATGAATTATTGCGATTACAGTTTCGCCTCAGTTGCTCAAAGTTAATATTTGCTCCTGCTAAAGCCAAAACAGTATAACCGCCAAAGGACTGACCGATCGCGCCAACTTGCTGAAAATTGAGTTTTCCTTGGAGGGTGGGATCAGATTTGTCCAGACGTTCGAGTTCATTGAGGAGATATTTGATATCCAAAGGTCGATTGATAAATTCTGATGGATCTGGCGGCCCGGCCAAACCCGCAAAATATAGTTGAAAGCGTTCGGCATTACTACCAGGGTGTTCCAGTACAGCAACAGCAAAACCATAGGATGCTAAATGTTCAGCCAGGTAGACAAAGGTAGAGCGATCTGAGGCGATGCCATGAGAAATTACAATCAGGGGAAAGGGAGGCGAAGCCAGTTCTTTAGTGCTTTGTGAATCGGCTTCCGGCAGATAGATATCTACCGGTAGACGGCGTGAGCGAGAAAAGTCATTTAGGTCAAAGGTCTTTTTCTGCCAACGGAATTTTCCTGGCGATCGCAAATCTGGCTGTTGTGAGAAATCAATTTTTGAATTGGCTGATTGAGCGATCGCTTCTTTTTGAAGAGAGGCAACAACTTCATCCCTTTTTTTGAGCAATTGTGACAAGTCATCAACTATCTTTAACCCTCCAGTGAAATTCACTCGCACAGTATTGCTAGGAAATTTCCGCAACAAATTCACAACCGTTAAACCTTCGCGATCGGCAGCAGCCAAAATCAAAGAGGCACGTATGGCATAGAACCCGTTCTGTCGAGACTCAGTGAGGAGTAATTCTCCTAGCTGTTGCATCACTTGTTCGCCTATAGGTGAGTAGGTAACTTGAGATACAAGTGTAGGAGTGATATTGAACCTTTGCTGAAGCAGATCCCGCAGTTGAGAGAGTTGTTGAGGCGTAGCACGGCTAGCATAAAATGAAAAATCTTGATCGATTTTGCCAACTTTCGCAAAAGTTTCCAGCGAGTCTACAGACAAGGAGAATTCGCCGAAGGGAGGGTAATAAAAGCTAATACGTTCAGCTCCCAATCCAGGAGTTGCAGTCAAAAACGTAGATAGCAAACCTAAACCCAGGTATCTCAGAAATTTTTTCATTAGAAAAACCCACTGTCTAACCCTGCTAGAGAAGTTTAAGCAGGGAGGAAAGCGGGGCGGGATCTATAACCGCTTTCCTGTTTACTTGGTTTACATATATCAAACAGCTTACAAGCACAAGAAAGCAAGTATTTACAGTCCTAGTACTGCAATGGGGAAATCACGTATTCAAAAATCAAAGGTCAAAAGTATTATGGAATGGGGTTTTTAGGGATTTTAAATGGTTGCTCTATTTCCGCCGTGATCTACTAGTAGTCTGTCTCAAAATTTTTGAGAGGTTAGTGGTGTTAAGATCCCCGACTTCTTGAAGAAGTCGGGGATCTAGTAGCCCCGCAAAATTAATGCGATGAACCACTAGTTTCCTATATACGCTTTAACGAACTTTGGGGGTTTAAGTCCCCAGCAAGATAGGCAGCACGTTTTGTGTCGGGGTCTAAATCCCCGTCACAAAACGTAATTGCGAATTGCGTTAGCGAGGAACGAGCGTCATTGCGAATTGCGAATTGGTTTAAATCGCCGACTTTCAAAGCGAGGTATATATCAAAAAACAATCATCAATGATCAATACATGAGTAGCATAATTTTTCAGCCAAACAGCATCAGTAGAGCGATAATAGATATAGAGATCAAAATATTTTATATGTCCTTCTCCTCGTGTCCCTGTTGTGTTGTCGTCCTCAATCAACAACAAGAGCAAAATATCTCTCACCAAAACCAGTGCCAGGATGTGCCAGTTAACCCCAGCAAGAGGATGGTTAAAAGTTGCACTGTAGTTGAAAATGGTCGGGTTGTCGTTAAACCTTTAGAAGCTCCTGTCAATCAGACTTTGGAGTAACGTTGCAGGCATTTTAACTGTCTTCATCCAAAGGTAAAACATCGTGGAAGCGGTTGTAATCAATATAGCGATGTCCATCGGGTGTGTGATGGAAAATATCGACAAATTGACTATTCCACAAAATCTCATTAGCACCATAAGTATGACGGGCATGGACAACTTGTGCAACCGTTTCATCAATGCCATTCAAAGAGACGATCAGTATAGTATTTGTCTGGATTAACGATTCTGGTGTCATGCCATATAAAGGACTAAACTCATCAATGACATGCATCACTGACCAGCTTAACGTGAAGCTAGGTGTTTGGTTCCTCAGCAGTTTGAGGTCGTGGAACCGACGCATGAACTGCCCTTCTGAGGTTATCTCGTCGCGCATTAAGTAGACTCGCATCTGCGCCTCCAGAATTATATTGCGACGCTGATTAGCGCTGCGAAAGATTAGAGTCGGCATTGCATTATGAGGTGTAATTACAGCAACACGACTAAAAAGCACACGGGCTGTAGGTCGGGAGAATCGAGCAAAAGCTAGTCCCGTCATCACAGCAATTCCCACCAAACCGATCATTGCTTCAATGGTGACAATGATGTTGGCGTAAGTTGTTTTAGGATACAATGCCCCATAGCCGATGGATGCTAGGGTTTGCACGCTAAAGAAAAAGAGATCTGAAAAAGAGCCAGGTCGGGCGTTGGCAATACAATCTCCTCCTATCCAGTAAGCTAGGGCAAATAGAACATTAATAGTTATATAGAAAGTACAGATCAGGATGAGAAAGCCAGTCCAGGGAATCGTTAGCAGCAGATGGTAGGGATCGCGCCAGTAAGAATGCCATGCACCCATACCCATAATCTCAAATTTTCCATCTCGAACTTGAATCTGAATAGGTGGGATCAGACGCTGTTTTTTCTTCGGTGAAAGTCTCTTTAGTCGAAATTTCATTGCAAGTAGCCAAAAAAACGGCAACTGCTTAGTATTTTGACATTCCACTTACCCACAAGGGAACGAAAATTTCAACTTTCTTTTCTTAAATCAGCAAAAAAAATAGGGTGTGCAATGCCCACCCTAACAATCAGCGAGAAACTAACTCATTTTTCAGGATTTGGTTACTGACTTTTAGAACAGCGATCAAACCACTCCTGATATTTTTTCTGGTGTGACTCATCTTCAACAGCGATGGTCACTCGCACTTGGTTGCAACCGTGATTTTGCTCTAGTGCGATCGCATTCAACAATAAACTAGCAGTCTTAGGTGAGCTAAATTCACCACTTACCATTAAACCACTACCAAAATGCTGAACCTCAAGTCTTTTTACTTCCGTTAAGTCAATGCCAGAAATTTCCTCTTGTCCTAAATCAATTTCTGCAAGTTGTTTGTGTTCTGGGCTAATTTGTTCTACAATCAACTTTTCACGCCGGACAGGAACTTGTATCATCCGGGTTTCAATTTCTTTGCGAACAATCACCTCACCAATTTTACGCTTACTGCTTTCAACAACTAGTCGTTCTTCTAGTAAATGAATAATCTGTTCTTCCGTAGCCTCATCTAAATCTACTGACTCAACTGGGCTATTTGTAGTTTGATAATTCCCTAGTTGCTCAGTTGAGTTTTCTGATAGTGTGCGTAGATGCGGAGCAACTTGCCGATAGGCATCGCCTGGTGTTTCTGTTTCTAAATATTCAGGCATATATTCGATTTCTGATTTATTTAAGTCTATGAAAACAGATTTAGTCAGCTTGTCTATTTTTTTTATTCTTTGGCTCTGCAACCGAAATAAAGAAGGATGTTTTTCAGCTAACTGCTGACCATATTCTAGAGTTTTTTGATTCACAACTAGGTTTAATCTACGATTAGCATCCACAATTAAATCATGAACTACTCCTACTAGCCGACCTTGCTGATCGAACACAGCAAAATTTTCCACCTTCTTTCTTAAATCTGCTAATGAGGTGCTAGTTTGAGAATCAGAGTTTGCCTCTCCAATGTTTTTTGTCATCGGTTGGCTATTCATAGTGCAATCTTTATGAGCTATTTTCTAGTTAGCTAAATTAAATGTATCAATCATCTAAATACCATTTAGAAAATGATTGCGATAGATGTATTTATCTAACCTATATTCAGAGAAATATTCGCAATCCAAAATCTAAAGTTGTATTAGTTATTGGAAGCACAGGTAAAGCTAATTCTACAGCCTCACCTGTACTGTGTTGAATTTATTATTAGTCATTAGTTTGCAACTAATGACTTTGTTATTTAGCGTTCTTCAATGGGAAGATTACCAGAATTGACATCTAATTCTTCACGACGCACGGTTTTTTGAGTTTCAACTGTGTCTTGATCAACTACTTTTTTAACTCTGACTTCTTCACGCAAAAATGCTTCTGTGCGAACTTCAGGAGTTTCTTCATAGATTTCTACGCGAACAACTTCGCCTTCACGGAAGTCTGCTTCGCGCCCAGAAACGGCAGTACCTGCATCTGCTGGAGTTACACGTTCAATCACAACTCGCTCTGTTTCTATTGGCACTGTAACCCGTGCAGTATCAGTCTCAACGTGCTTACCAATCGTTACTTCTCCAGTTTTTTGGCGGCGTTTGCTGGCAATCAGCCGTTCTTCATACAATCTCAGAGTTTGATGATCTTGCTCATTTAACCCATATAAAGAAGGCTCATGTTCGTAATTATAGTTATCACGATTGTAAGTTGGCGCAACCGGCTGCTGATAAGTTGTATCCACTGGCGCTGTCGCTTCCAATGGTAATGATGCATCTACAGGTTGAACGTAGTCTGCGGGTTGGCGATATACCCCACGCACCCTTTCTTCATAATCATAATCAAGGGCTTGACGCTCACTGAACTCAGGTAAATCTTCTGCTTGCTCTCTAGTCAAGCCAATTGTGTAGACACGATCAACGTTATAGTCGATACGGGCACGACCAATTGGTAGTAACACTTTTTTACCAAAAATCCAGAAGCCTAAATCAACGACTAGATAGCGGAAATGACCTTCTTCATCCACTAAAACATCGCTGACAGTACCAACTTTTTCATCAGTTCCTTGTGTATAAACGCCGAGTCCATTAAGATCGCGACCTTCAAATGTATCACGATAGTTAGGCTCAAAGTCTTGTAATTTGTAAAGTACCATTATATTTTCCTCAAAAATTTTCTTTCCCATCTCCTATTAACTAAGTTAGCCATTTAATGATTTGTTTACCTCTTTCTGGCGAATGAATTACTTTAAAAGTTAAATTATCAAAAGTTATAGATATTTTATGATAATAGAGCAAATAAATTTTACGTTTCTATATCCTTGCTTACTTAAAATGCAAATTTTTTAAAGCGTTAAATTCCCGATTTCTTTAGAAAGTCGGGAATCTTAGTTGTTTAATAAAACAACACATGCAGAGATAAAAATTAACTTTGCCTGCATGATTATTTCAGATAAATCTACCAAACAAACTTATTGGTCAGCTACTTAAATAGCCTCATGTGTAGTTGTACCATGTTCCTGAACCTGTAAATTACCCTCAGTATCAACATCTAATTCTTCTCGACGAATGGTTTCTTGTGCTTCCACAGTGTCACGTTCTACTACTTTCTTAACTCTGACTTCTTCACGCACAAAGGCTTCTTTACGTATCTCAGGCGTTTCTTCGTACACTTCTATGCGTGCTACTTCCCCTTCTTGGAACTTAAGTTCACTGGAATCTACGGTCTTTCCTGCTTCTGTTGGCACAACTCGCTCAATTATAACTCGTTCTTTTTGGATAGGTACTGTAACGCTTGCAGTGTCTGTTTCAATGTGCTTACCAACCGTTACTTCTCCAGTTTTGATGCGTTGTTTGCTGGCAATTAGTCGTTCTTCATAGAGTCTAAAAGTTTGATTCTCTTGATTATTCAACCCGTATAAAGCTGGTTCTGTTTCGTAATTATATGTATTGCGATCGTAAGTTACACCGCTATTTGGAGAACGAAATACACTACGGACATTTTCTTCGTAATCATGATCAACAACCATGTCTTCTCTATACTCGACTAAACCTTCTACTTGATGTCTGCTTAATCCATCAACATAAACGCGTTTTGCAGGATAGTCTATCCGGGAAAGACCAATTGGTAGTAATATTTTCTTACCCAAAAAATCTGAGCTTGTATCAATAACTAAATACCGAAAATGGCCATGGTCATCAACTAAAACATCCGCCACTGAGCCAACTCTGTCTCCTCCTTCAGTGTAAAGAACCAGGGATTTAACGTCGTCTCCGCCAAAAGTTTCTCTATAGTTGGGGTCAAAATGTTCAAGTTTGTGAAGAGGCATACGCTGTTTCCAGTTGATTTATAAGGTTTGTTTTATACTATAGAAAATATTTTGCTCAGTTTCCTCCTGCTGGCGACTGAATTGCAAGTTAGATATTTTTTAGTTTATAACTTAATTTTTGGTGAGATGTTGGCTAGTGCAACAGCTTGATTGTGATAAAAATGTGGACAATGACAAGCCTTAACTTCAGGATATTGCATCAAGCTAATCGGCATTTAAGTTGTATAAAGGTAGGGCTGGAGCCGCTTACTACAAGCGAATCATTCTGGAAAAATGAATGACGATTAGCTTATCCTGGTTTACACAACCTGAAAACTAAAGCTAAGACTTGCCCAATTATTCACATCTAAGATATATGAGTCGGCTGCTGTACTGTTCATCTCCGCTTTGAGGGGGCTGGCGTTATGCAAATCTTGTAATAAGGCTTGTGCAACGTCTAAGGGATTCAACAATGAACCAATCGGTTGTTGTTCGGCTGTGGAATACTTAACAGTACTCAAGGCGGCGATAGTTTCGCTAAAGGGGGCAGTACTAAAAATCATTTGTTGTTCGCAAAAGCAAGCTGGCCCTGAAATCAGCCATTCGGAAGCACTATTAGTTTGGGGTAGGGTGAGGGTTTCACCTGGGGCGATGACGACTTGTTTGAGGAGGGGCTTGGTGTCCCCAGTGTTTGGTTCTTGAGGAGTTTCCCAAGAATAGAAGGCAACTCCTGTATGATTATTGTTTAATCCCAGTAAGATTAAATATACTGAGCGATCGCTCTGGTTTTCCACTCGATATTGCATTCGACTACCGATAGGTACAATCGCAGTGGGGAGTGATTTTTTTATCGAAGTTTCAAGTTTAAAAGTTCGTATTGTTTCACGTTGCATCACCACCCGTGGTGATATACCGCTAATTATTTCTAAGGTTGCCTTGAGAGGCAAGCGCGAAGAACCTTGATTTTCTGTAAGTCGCCATAACTTAGCTGCAAACAGGGTTGATAATTTGGGCGCTAACCTTTGGGCTGTTAATTTTACTGCTTCTCCTACTTCTCCGGCGGTATTGGGAATTAGTTCGCCACCAAGAGAAAATAGACCATAACGACTAGGAATTTCCTGTAACTTGGCAAATACATAATCAGCTGGTTTTTCTCCTGCTATTACGGTGGATACATGGGAAAATCCAGCGAAGGCACTTGTTGCATCTACCCGCTCAATTCTTTCCAATCGAGTATCCAAAGCTATTGTTAAATTAATATTTCGGGGTAAAACCCGGACTGCTTCTTGGACGAGTTGCCCAACTTGTAGAGGATTTGCACCTTCAATTTTGGAAATTTGTGCTTTTGCTGTTAACCCAGTGCGCGATCGCAATACTAATTGCTCTGTTGTTGCTAGGGTGAATCGAGAATTAACTCCGTAGTATAGCAGCACTTGTGGTGGTAATCCTGCCAACCACAGATAAACTGTTTTACCGTCTTCTTCAATAGCACTCACCACGCCTTCTGCACCAATAATATTGTCTGGCACTAAAGACGTTATATCTGGATTTTCCTGACTACTTAATAATCCTGGTTGCTGTTTACTACCCAATTTGTATAGAGAATTTTCCATATACGACGAGAGGGCGACTTGAATTTTGGTAGGTGGGGTGAATTCCCACAAATACTGTGTCAAGGCGTAGGTAAATAACCCCGCATTAAAACCAGAAAATAGTCCTTCCCTTGCAGGCGGGTTTGGTTCTGAGGTAGCTGCTAAAACAATCGGAGTGCTGGATAATTTCTGAGTTTTAAGTTGTTTGAGAAAGTCGAGTTCTTCTGCTGCTAGCTTTGCTACTGACTCCTGAAGGGCGCGAATTTTTAATCCTAAGACTGGGCTAGGAGCATAATAGCTAGTATCCAATACTGCTGTTACTCGGTCTGTGGGGAGCGATCGCAATAATAGCAGTAGAGTTTCTTCTAATATATAATTGACTATTTTATCATTTTGTGCATATTCACCCACATTAACTGGCACTAAAGCATTTTGCATTGTATCTGATGATGTTTCCAATTTGACACGGCTGCCATAGCCGCTAAAGTGGAAGACGACAACATCATCGGGTTTAGCTTGCTTACCCAGGTGATCTAAAAAAGCCGCCTCAATAAATTCCCTGCTAGCTTGTTCCTCAGTTAAGGTTAAAATATCTGACCTTTGGAAACCAAAGCGGTGAATCAAAAGCTCTCTTTGTAAATCCACATCCGTCAGACAACCACTGAGGGATGGAATTTGTGGGTATTGGTTAATACCTATTAACAACGCCAACTTACGCGGGCTGGGTTGTGCCAAAGCCTGATAATAGCGATTTCCCAAAGACAACCACTCAGCTTCAGCTATCCCCAATACCGCAAGTATTGAGCCAATTCTGTTTAAAAACGTGCGCCGTTCCATAATTAGCTATCAGCCCTCAGCCATCAGTTAGCAGCTTACAGGGCTGAACTCTGTATTGTAAAGTTACAAAAGTGTGGGGAGTAAGGGAGTGGGGAGTGGGGAGTGGGGAGTGGGGGAAGAATAACTATTAATTATTTACCAATGCCCAATGCCCAATGCCCAATGCCCAATGCCCAATACCCAATACCCAATGCCCAATGCCCTAAACCGATACCTCTATCCGCATTGCCCGCGCTAACTCTGTCGCCACCTCTGGACGGGAAAATTCTGGTGGAGGTAATTCACCACGCCGCAGCATTTCTCGGACTTTTGTTCCCGATAGATGGATGCGTTCTTCTGGCCTGCTGGGACTAGTTTTAGATGTTGCCATCTGCTTAGTGCGCGTGCAGTAGAAAGCGTGTTCAAATTTCATCGGCACAATGCCCAATTCACCTGGGGCAAATTCATCAAAGATGTGTTGAGCATCGTAAGTGCCATAATAGTCACCAACGCCAGCATGATCCCGTCCGACAATAAAGTGAGTACAGCCGTAGTTTTTGCGGACTAAAGCATGGAATATCGCTTCACGAGGCCCAGCATAGCGCATTGCGGCTGGATTTATTGCCAAAGTTACCCGGTCTAAGGGGTAGTAGTGTTCCAGCAAAATTTCATAGCAACGCATCCGCACATCAGCAGCGATATCATCTTCTTTTGTTGCTCCAACTAATGGGTGCAAAAATAGACCATCAACAATTTCTAAAGCGCACTTTTGAATATATTCATGGGCGCGGTGGATGGGGTTGCGAGTTTGAAAGCCAACGATGGTTTTCCAACCTTTGTCTCTAAATAGTTGCCGTGAGCCAGCTGGATCAATTTGATAAGTGGGAAACTGGGGATGAGGTTCGCGTTGCAACAACCAAATATCACCCGCCAGGTGTACATTACCTTGGTTATAGAGTACCTGCACGCCTGGATGTTTAGCATCATCAGTGCGGTAGACATTTATGGCTTCGCGGGTTTTGTCGTAGTTATATTTTTGGGTGAGTTGTAAAACCCCAATAAATTCGCCTCTGGAGTTATCCAGACGGATTAAACCGCCTTCTTGCAACGGGGAAGCTACTTCTTCGCTTACCGATAGTGTAATCGGGATTGACCATACAAGACCATTGGCTAATCGCATTTCTGTAACAGTGCGATCGTAGTCTTCTTGGTTCATAAAACCCGTGAGTGGACTAAAAGCACCGATCGCAATCATTTCTACATCAGAAACGGCGCGATCGTCTAGTTGCACTCGCGGCAAAAAGTCAGCTTTTGAAAGAAACTCTGCTCTTTGTTCTGGTGTGGCGATACGGTTAACTAACTGTCCACCGTGCGGGGCTATGGCATCTGGATTGTGACTCAACGTAATCCCCTCTTTGTATTAACTGTTATTGTTTCAGATTATGTACTAACTTATCAAATGCTGGTACGTAGAGAAAAAGAGTTTAAGGAATGGAGTCATATTTTTGCAACTAGCCTCTAAGCGATCTGATTAGGTTACGCTAAAGCTAATCCAGCCTCAAGTTTCAGAATAGTTCCTTTATAAGGAAAATGCTTATGACTGCTGTATCCCCCGTTGTTAAACCTGTTAGCCAAATGCGGCTAGCGCCTGGTAGTACAGTGAATATCGAGGATATCAGTTGGGAGGAATTTGAGTCTATTTTGCAAGAACTGGGGGAAAAGCGATCGCTACGAGTTGCTTACAGCAAGTCTACGTTAGAAATTATGGTTAGAGAGTACGTAAGGATTGCTGAAAAAGAAAATGTCCTGTTTGTAACTATGTACCAAAACCAGATCCCCGACTTCTTCAAGAAGTCGGGGATCTAAATCCAGATTAAGCAAGTATCATTCAGCCGTAAAATGCCTCTATAATTTAAGAATCTATACTTACAGCTTACTTGATATAGGAATCCGGTTTGATTTCTGAAAATATACGTAGGATGTGTTAGCACGGAGAGTACGGCATCAAACTCGTGTTCATAGTGCGTTACGAACTCCGTTCTAACACACTCTACAATACTTAATTTCGTTCAAAAATCAAATAGTAATCCTATACTAAACTTATTAGCTTAAATGTTATATTAGTCCACACAATTTACGCATCTAACCAAAAAATAACTCTAATTTTATCGGGATAACACACGATATTATTGGTTTTGTATTTTTAATTCACATTGTTGAAAAATATAATTAACAGCCGCAAATAATTTATCTAAATCTTGAATTACATACAAATTTCTATTCCGAGTAAACACATCAGCAATCAATTTTCCGAATTGCCATATTTTACCGTTAGAAACAATCCCAAAAATATCGCTGGTAAAATCATCATTAATTCGCTGCACTGCGATCATTTCAGCTAAACACTGACCCCAGCCTTCTTCAAATTTGTCTTGTTTAGCTTCAACTGTCAAAAAATAAGGTTTATCAAAAACAATCGTACCTAGAGGATTTCGTTGTGTTACTGTATAATCTGGAACGCCTGATAAATCTTCATCATAAGCTAATGTTTCATGACTCCAAAGTGTTAATTTACTTCGGTAATTTTTCCATACTTCTTTCAATACTGGATAGATGAGATTTTCACAAATAGCATCTTCAGAATTATCAATAACTCCATCTATAAATAGCAAATCTAATTCTTCTTTAAAAGACTGTTTAACTGGAAAATCCACTTCCAGTATAAAATTAGACTGTACATATTTGATTTGAAATTTTTTAATTACTGCGCTAATACTTTTGTAATTACTAAATGCCATTTTAATTTACCTTTTATTAAAAATGTCATTACCTGACTAACTGCGCGGCAGAATTGAAAAATTGACGACACAACCCCTTTGTGACTAAAAGTGTTGTCAACAAATTAGCGAAAGCAACCATAAATATAATTAAAACTTCGTAGGATACAGCATCCAAAGGTTTCACACCAGCTAATAGCTGTCCGGTGGTAATTCCTGGTATTGCCACCATACCGATAAGAAGCATTTGATTGAGAGTCGGAATCAATCCGGCTCTGATGGCATCTTTGCGATATTGGCTAACTGCTTGCTGGGGCGTTGCACCTAAGCTCAAATGGGTTTCTATTTCGAGATGGCTGGAATTAATGGTGCTGACAAGACGTTCGCCTGCGATCGCGGCTGCATTAGTAGCATTACCTAAGACTATCCCTGCAAGGGGAATTACATACTGTGGTTCATACCATCTTTCTGGTTGAATGATCAAGAAGTTGGTGTAAAGCACTGTCAGGGCGGTACTAATTAAAATTGCACCCCACACTAAAGGCAATACATAAGGAATTTTTTGGCTGATCCGATTTCGTGCGACAATCGCCGTAATTGTCAGCATTATTGTTAATATCGCCAAAACTGCCCAAGCATTGTCCAAAGCCAAGATGAAATCTAAAATGTATCCCAATACAAGTAGTTGTAAAATGGTTCTCCCAGCAGCAAGGGCTAAATTTAACTCTAGTCCTAATTTCTCCCAGGCAGATAAACCAATAGCGATCGCCATCAATCCCACAGCAATAGCTAAATCCACGAAATCCAGCTTGATCAACTCCTGCATGGGTTCTCTATCTCCATCTCCTGGTATTTCCTTTTCAAAACAGTCCACACAAGAGGAACTTTGATCCGATGTGTTGGATCTTGGTTGACATATATCACCTTTATCAATGCAAATTTCAAAAATGGTACAACCTTAACATGGCAAACACCTAGTATGCTTATTATCTGTAAATTAAATGTACGGTAGTTTCTGGCGCCACAATTTAAGTAAAAACCCTAATAGATGCGTATCTTGGGCGATAGTCTTTTAGTAGCTCCTTTTTGATTAACAATTCAATTAGCAAAAATTGACTCTCGAAGTGCATCTTTTGTATCTCCCAATAAAATAAGAACTCATGATCCAAAGTGTAAATCCTATCCCTGCCTTTGATATCAAGCAGCAATACACCACCATTGAAGCAGAAGTAAGTACAGCTGTCTTAGAGGTTCTGGCTTCTGGCCGCTATATCGGTGGCCCCTTAGTCGAAGGCTTTGAGCAACAGTTTGCTGCCTATAATACTGTCACTGAATGTGTGGCTTGTAATTCTGGTACTGATGCGCTCTACTTAGCGTTACGAGTGTTGGACATTGGTGCAGGCGATGAAGTGATTACAACGCCTTTCACCTTTATTGCTACGTCTGAAGTAATCAGCGCCGTGGGTGCAAAGCCTGTTTTCGTTGATATTGACGCTACTACGTTTAATTTGGATGTGGAGCAAGTAGCGACGGCGATTACACCCAAAACTAAAGCGATTATCCCGGTTCACCTATTTGGACAACCTGTGGATATGACATCATTGATGGCGATCGCTCAGTCTCACAATTTGGCAATCATTGAAGATTGCGCTCAGTCTACAGGGTCAAGGTGGGCTGATCAAAAAGTCGGAAGCATTGGACATATTGGTTGCTTTAGTTTTTATCCTACCAAAAATCTTGGTGGTTGCGGCGATGGCGGCGCAATAACGACTAATGACCCTGCGATCGCCACTAAACTGCGAATACTACGAGATCATGGTAGTAGAATTAGATATTTACATGAAGAAATCGGTGTAAATAGCCGCTTAGATGCTCTCCAAGCAGCTATTTTGCAAATTAAGCTACGTTATTTAGATATTTGGAACAATCGCCGACGAGATATCGCCAACTATTACTATCAGTTCCTTAGTCAAGTTCCGGGGATTGTCCCACCGCAAGAATTACCTGAAGGTATTGGGGTATGGAATCAATACACTATTCGCATATCAGGCGAAGGGCGAAATGGTTCTAGCGCCAAATATCGAGATTGGGTGCGTAGTCAATTGCAAGAAAAGGGCGTGAGTTCAATGATTTACTACCCCCACCCTTTACATTTACAACCAGTTTATCAAAGCCTGGGCTATCAAATTGGGGACTTACCAATAGCAGAGCAAGCTTGCCATGAAGTTATATCCTTGCCTATGTACCCAGAACTGACACAACAACAGCAAGATCAGGTGATTTATGCGTTGAAGGATTGTTTGGGGTGAGGGAGCAGGGGGAGCAGGGGGAGCAGGGGAAGATGAGGGAGAAAAGCACGCAAGAAGTAAATTTTTACCATTACTTCCTCATTCTCCTCATCTCCCTCATCAAGTACTAAGCGATCGCGCGGTTGCTAGCAGTCGCTAAAGCTTCTACTAAGCCACGCACAGCAGCAATCATTGCCACTTCGCTATTGAGTTGGTTGATGGCGGAACCAACACCAACACCAGCAGCACCAGCTGCGATCGCTAATGGTGCGGTAACGTTAGAAATGCCTGAAGCACACAATACTGGTACTGACACCACACGGGAAATCTCAAAAGCTGCTGCTAAGGTGGGAGCAGCTTTTTCAATTAATCCTAGAGTTCCAGGGTGAAGTGGGTTACTGCTAGTACCGCCTTCGGTTTGGATAATATCTGCTCCAGCTCTCACCAGTTCTTCTGCTAACTGTACCTGTTGATCTAGTTCCAAAATGTGGGGAACGGTGACAGATAGGGTGATTTCGGGTAGGAGAGCGCGGGTTTGCTTAGTCAGCGCTAGCACTTCTGGAGCCTCAAAGCGGCGTCCTTGAGCATAGAAGGAATCGAAATTCCCGATTTCAATTAAATCAGCACCAGCTGCGACAGCTTGCACAAACTTCTCTGGCTCTACTGCTGATACACAAATTGGTAGATTTGTCAAACTTTTAGCTAGCTGTACCAAGGCTGCATCGGCGGCGATATCGACAAAAGTAGCACCGCCAAATTCAGCAGCTTTAACAGTAGCAGCGACGCTAGCAGCATCGAAGTTATTCAAACCGCTAATCACTTTCAGGACGCGGCGGTTAGTAAATGCACGTTGGAGTGTGGAATGCATCGTCATAGTTTGGCTTTTAAAGCTACGAAAATTAGGTATATTCTACCGTTCCTTAGTTGATCGGCGACTAAATCACTATGGCACTTGCCAAATCTTGATAGTTTTATCCTTTTTCTCAGATTAGCGTAGTTTACCGCCGCAGGCATCGCTATATTGTAAAATTTTGCTCTTGGAGTTTACTTTGCCAGTTCGGCTAGGTATTAAATGCAGCATTATTTTAACAGATGCATCTGTGAAAATAATTAAGTTATTGTTTTCAGGAGAAAGATATGACTGAAGAAATAATGGCAAACTTTGATGATAAAGAAATATTTGAAATCTGGGATAATAGAGCTAAAGACTGGGATATTCAAGTTGGCGACGATGGCGACAGCAATCGAATTCTGAACTCAGATCCAGTACTATGGAGTTTCGCTGGTAATGTTGCAGGATTGTCTGTCCTAGATGCTGGTTGTGGCACAGGATATCTAGCACGCCAACTTTGCCTTAAAGGGGCCAGTGTAACTGGTATAGATTTTTCTCCTCAGATGATAGAAATTGCCCAATTCAGAGCTAGCCAAAATAATCTAGATATAGATTTTCATTTGGATTCATGCACTGAACTCAAGTCGCTTCCAGATGAGCAATTTGATATGATCGTCTCGAATTATGTTCTTATGGATTTGCTTGATCTCGAAGGAGCAATAAGGGCATTCAATCGTGTTCTTAAGCCTAGTGGTGTTGCAATCCTGGTTTTCTCACATCCTTGCTTTCCCCAAGGCAGCCCGACAACTGTAAATGAGGATGGAACGGTTTTTTATGGTTGGGCTTCTTCTTACTTTGAAAGGACACAACGCAACGAACAACCTTGGAACCATTTTACAACACCATTTATCTGGTTTCACCGTCCTCTTTCCGATTACTGGAAAGCTTTCAAGGCAGCAGGTTTTTCTGTGGACGAATTTGAAGAACCAAGAATTACCCCAGAGCGATATCATCTTGTAGAAAACGACCGGAAGCTTTTCAAGTGCAAAACACTCCCTTATTCGGTAGTTTTTAAACTCCTAAAGGTTAAATAATTCGTAATTTGTAATGACGCTTTCTACGAGACGCTGTGCGTAGCTTGCAACTCTTACAGAGTACGCAGACTCGCTTTGCGCGTCGCTAACGTAATTAAGTTTTGTAATGAAAATTTAGATCCCTATGTTTAAATATGGGTTCCTTTTTCCCGTGTTTTTCATCACTATCCTAGTCAAACTCTGGAGGCCACAAATCTGCAATTGGTACTTCCCATCCTGGGAGCAGTTCGGGAACTGTTAAAATATCACCATCACGAAGTATTATTGCTTCTTGTCCAAAGTTGTAAAGTTCAACAATCCGCTCATCTGGATTGAGCAAAATTCCTACTTTAGTTCCCAAACTCAGAAATTCTTGAATCTTGGCTCTGAGATCCTCTAAATTATCACTAGGGGACTTCACCTCTACAGTCAAATCGGGAGCCAATTGAGCAAAAGACTTCGGACTGCGACGCAAGCGTTCGGCTAAAACAAATGAGGCATCCGGTGCGCGTAAATTTGAATTTGGCAACCTGAAACCGGCGCTAGAAGCTGCTGTTCGTCCCAGTTTGCGCGGTCTAACCCAGTTACGTAACTGGGCTACCATTTCAGCTGCGACCTCATCTGACTCGTATCCTGATGGACTCATAACAATAATATTACCCTTGACTAGTTCCATGCGATAGTCGGGATGCTGTTGCTGCATTTGTTCCAAGTCTTCAAGCGTCAGGGACATAAAACCTCTCTATGAGCGATCGCTTTCTTTTGCCTAGAATTACTATACCGTAATACTTATAGACCTCTCTAGAAGCGATCGCCCCATTCTCCAGTCATAGCCAAACCTGTCACTCCAAAGACTTCCTATGTTTTGCTATATAACGTCAGTTGGGAATGGATGAAGGTAAAATCTAATATCATTGCTTATTTTTCAAAACACTCCATTGCTGTTTGTACTTTCTCAACTTGCTTGGGTGCTTGCATTTCGTTAAAAAGTGCGATCGCTTGCATAAACTTTCCCTTACTATTCTCAATTTCACCCATTTGTTGATAAGTTAATGCCAATTGATAGTAAGCTTCTGCTAAATTAGATTTCGCGCCTATTTTATTCAAAATTTCTATTGCTTCTGCATGATGGAAAAGTGCCCTAGCAAATTCTCGCTCTTCTCTATATAACCCAGCTAAACAAGTTATAGCTTTAGCCTTAAGCTGAGTAAAGTTGTTTTCTTCAGAAGAAGATATAGCTCTTTGGCATAACTCAAAAGATTTTTTAATATTACCTAAATTCTTGTAGGTTAAACATAGGTTTATTAAGCTATGTCCCATTCCCCATAAAGTCACTTTAGTTGATGAAGATATTGCAGACAAGGCATCTTCAGCAATATAAAAAGCTTCCTCTCTAAAGTTAGAACATGATTTAACTAAAGCCAAGCAGCACTGAGCATAAGCCATATAATTGTCAAGATTTTTATCTTGTTCAGCTAAGTTACAAACCGATTTGAAACAATCTTCGGCTGCTTCCATTTCTAATAAATCAAGTTTGCAGAGTCCTGTATTGAACATCATAGATATTTTTATTAGCTTAATATCTAAAGTGTCTAATATTTCTTCTGATTTTTTATAGCAATCTATAGCTTCTCTAATACATCCGATAATTCGATATGTATAGCCTAGTATATTGTAAAGTTTAATCAGTCTTTCTTGCGATTTTACATCGTCTATTATTCGTTTAATGACAGAGAAATTTTTCTGGAGCAGTCCTAGCTGATAAAACGAGCAACCCAAAGGCAAACCTATAGTCCACTGTTCACCTCGCCCTTGTAAAATTACATCACCAGCCTGCTCAAAATCATTAATTTCTACATAGTGATAGTAAGCTTCTAAAGCGGTTAATGCATCTGTGATATCTTTGATGGCTGTAACTCTTTGTGTCCAATATTCTGCGGCTTTTCGGTTTACTAATTCCCATTCTTCACTGACTAATCTTAATCTACTGATTGCTTCATACTGAATTACCGGATGCAGCCAATATTGTCCCTTTTTGGCTTCTATTAAAGACAAATCTTGCAGAGCTTTAATTACACCTCTACGTTTTTTTTCTGGTACATCCCAAAGCAAACATAAAACTCCTTCAATAGGTAATGAAGGAATATCTTGATAACGATAGCATCCTAAACGACACAGGAGACGATAGGCTTCTAAGTCATTTTTTTGGAGACGGTTAAATTGACTAGCGACTAAATCTTTTAACTCTCTTTCCATTAATAAATCTGTACAGTTTTCCTGCCAATAGGCGTGTATATCACCAGAAAAATCTGTCAATATTGCTCCTCGGAGAATTTGCATAGCTTTGGCGTTACCTCCATAAGCTCTGCACATTTCACTGAGAATAGTACAATCACAATTAATGTGGCAACTGCTGAAAAACTCCCGCCATGCTTCATCATCTAAACCTTCGAGTGGATAGAGATGAACTTCTACACTAGACTCGCGCAAACGCTCACGACTTGTTACTAAAGTAACTGAATGCACATCTGAATCTGCTAATACTCTTAATAGCTCAACATAAGGGCGACGATATTCTAGGAACTTGCCATTTTGATCGAGAGCAGTTTCTAGATTATCGATAAATACCCCAATTTTAGATGTTTGTTCTCGCAGTTTGCGCCGTAGTCGTTCTAAGCTGATACCAAAGTCTCCTCCTGGCTCTTCGTTAAAGTATCGCCGTAGCCATTCTTCAACTACACTCTCTACAGGAGTCAGGTTTTGGATTTCTGTAGCCATCCACAGTTCTAGGACAAAATTAAATTTTTGACTTTTAAAATATTTACGTGCTAATCTGGTTTTGCCAATACCACCTTCACCTTGGATAAGGATAACTTTTTGTCCCCGATTGACTAAGGTGTGGAGTTCGGCTATTTGGCGATCGCGCCCCACAAAGTTAGAATCTAAATCTTGGGGTTTAGTGCCATTCGCCGCTAGATTTGGAATCTGGGAAACTTTTTGCGACTGTTGAGTTGTTCTAAATCTCTGAATCACACCTTGGAAAGTAGATTTTGAGACTTTTGATTCAAACACTTTAGAGAGTAACTGCCAAAGTTCTGCACCAACTGCTTTTAAATGCGCTTCTGTATAACCACGGCTGTCAGCTATATCCTGGTAAGTCCGCTTTTCATCCTCCCATAAATTACGCAAGATAATTCTTTGAGTTTTATCTAAGTGTTCCCCCGTTTTGAGAAAAACCAAGTTATCCACAAACGCTAAGGCTTCTTCTGCACCCATTTGCTAACTTGATGTATCATTTTTAGTTCATTATAGCCATATTTTTACTACTTCTTCCTACCCGCCATACTACAAAATACTTTTTCCTACTCGGTAGGGAATTTACTTTATCCGACTGCGAAGCATTCTGGACTGTATTACTCTTGTAAGTAATACAGGCGAAGTTAAGTTAAGCGCCAAGAAAAGGTGGTTGAGGAGAGATTTAGAGAGCGTTACTACTGCAAGCTTAGTAAATCACACATATTACTTGTTACTGTTCGATATCAATTACTCATGAAAGTGGTGTCTACTAAACAGGCAGTGAGTATTAACTAACTAGATTCTGTAGAGCATATTTACAACTCAGTATGTAAACCATCATCCTACAGGAGGTTCAATGATATTAGACAGAGATTGTCATCATGATTGCAATCAAAATCAGTGCCCCTTTGCCCAAGACACACGAAACCCCAATAGATATGTTTGTCTCAAATGTGGTGTTGAGCGAGAAATAAATAAGTATTCCTCTGGTTTCGGCTCGTTTTTGCTGCTGTTGTTGGGCTTGTTTATTTCCTTCCAACTATTAGCTAATTATGAAAAGCAAAACAATCCACAAAGGCAACAACAGTCTTTGAATAATTTACCCAAACAGGTGAATATCGACGTGTAAAACTAATCTTCAGGCTGGGCACGATTTCCCATGTCCTTCTTTTTTAAATGGGTAATGGGAAATCAAAAATAATATTCACTGCTAAAAAATTGGCTACTTTCGTGAGTAAAATTATGGACTCAAATCAAGATACGCTTCTATTTCGCTTTGCTTCTAAATCCTTGAAATATTTCTTGCTGGTGCTATTTGGCATTGCGATCGCCTATGTTCTATCTAGTGGTTTAGGTATTTTACAAATCATACCCATACTGTTGTACCTTTTACAACAGTTTTTGCTTCCACTGGGAATTATCCTGTTGTGTTTAATTACAACAGCAGTAATTATTGAATCCCTGCGTTAAGAATCTAGGAAGTGGGGAGTGGGGAGTTATGAATTACGGCAGTTTTCTTTCTAGACTACGAAGACAGCCAGTAGTGTACTACTCCAAACTCTTGTACAGACGCGATTAATCGCGTCTGTCTTCTTTACTTTCCGTAGTAAACCCTGGCATTTTTGTATCCTATATTTCGCAGATATTTATTCCATTCTCCAGCTTGGAATTGATCAGAGAAAGGCCCTATTGCTACGTGTGGCCCTCGTGGTTGCGTCCTTTCGAGGACTCCGCCAGATCGTCCTAAATCTTGGCTAAATCGGGCTAGATTCTGCCTAATTTGTTCTGCGATCGCAGGTAACTGTTCTTGAGTAGTCGGAATCACAACATAATATCTAGAGAATTGCTTGGGAGGATTTATATTATTGCGATCGCCTCCAAAGATTCCATTACCTACATCTATTTCCTGTCCATTACCGAAGCTGATAATTCGGGCGTTATATATGCCTCGTGACTGTAACTCATTCACCCGTTGTTGGGCGTTAGATACTCTGTTAAAAACACCTGATTGAATTACATTCCGTCCTTGGTATTGACGAATGTAAGCACTAGGTTCAATCTGACGAATTGCTTGTAGTGTCTGAAAATCATCACCATCTACGTAAACTAAGTAGCGCTCAAAGTTCTGGTTATATTGACTAAACTGTGGAGGTTGAGAGGGCTGAAAGTTCGGTACAAACTGATTATTTTGTAATGGTTGGGAAGGCTGAAAATCCTGACCATAATGATTGTTTTGCAATGGTTGGGAGGGCTGAAAATCCTGCTCATACTGATTGTTTTGTAATGGTTCGGCCGGTTGTAACTGCGGTGATGGCTGTTGACCAAAGGGAATTGGCGGTGGCGGTAAAATTTCACCGACTCCTTGAGCTAGTAACACTTTGTTGTTGGAAATCAGCAGTAACCATCCTCCCACTAACAACAGGAGAAGTTTTATAGTGGGCTTCCAACCTTTAAAACTTCGACGCAGCATCTGAAATGGGATAAATTGACTTGGTAATCCTCTCGACATAGTACTTTAGAAAGTAGTCAAAGTATTTTTAAATAATTTCCATCAAGAACTAATTAGTTCACCGTTGTAGCAACTATATAGCGTTAACCTAAAATTAGCTCATCTGCGTGGCAAAAATACATCTGTAATTAATCTTAGATAAGGTTGATAGAAGAGTGAACAGCAATGTCTACGATGACCTATGACGCTTGTTCGCGCTGCCGTAGACAAGACTCGCTAACGCTTATCTACGAGACGCTACGCGAACGCTATCGGCGTCGCTCCTTCAGCTAGCTTAAAACTGAAGTGCTTTGGTAGCAAGGCAATGAAAGAGTGTGTGCTACAATTGGACAACCACGCAGCTTGTCGTGCTTTGTATGAAAAAAGTCGTCGTTGGTCTTTCTGGTGGCGTTGACAGTTCCACCGCCGCAGCTATCCTGCACCATCAGGGCTATGAAGTAATTGGTTTGACTCTTTGGCTAATGAAAGGCAAAGGTCAATGTTGCTCTGAAGGTATGATCGACGCGGCTGAACTCTGTGAACAACTGGGCGTTCCCCATCAGGTTGTGGATATTCGGGATCTGTTTCAGACGCATATTGTCGATTACCTAGTAACTGGCTACAGTGCTGGAATCACGCCTTTGCCTTGCTCACAGTGCAATAAAACGGTGAAGTTTGGGCCAATGGTGCAGTATGCTCGTGAAGAATTGGGGTGCGATCGCATTGCCACTGGTCATTATGCCCGAATTAGCTATGACGAAGCAACTGGACGTTACCAATTATTAAGGGCTGTTGACCGCAACAAAGACCAGTCATACTTTCTTTATGATTTGTCTCAAGATTTACTTGCAGCAACTATATTTCCTTTGGGCGAACTAGAAAAAACTGACACCCGCCGCATTGCTACTGAATACGGACTGAAAACTGCTGACAAGCCAGAAAGTCAAGACTTATGCTTAGTGGAAAGTAACGGTTCCATGCGGGCATTTTTGGATAAATATTTAGCTCCCAAAACAGGCGATATTGTCGATGTCACAGGCAAAATTTTGGGACAGCATGATGGTGTCCATCACTACACCATTGGCCAGCGCAAAGGTTTGGGAATTGCAGCTGCCGAACCGTTATATGTGATTGAATTAGATGCAGAAAATAATAAAGTAGTAGTAGGCGATCGCACTAAGGTAACTCAGCCAGAATGCACTGTAGGGCGGGTAAATTGGGTTTCTATTGCTGAACCATCTACCCCAATTCATGCCCAAGTGCAAATTCGCTATCGTTCAACGGCTACACCAGTGACGGTGATTCCGTTAGAAAACTCCCGTGTGCGTTTGGTGTTTGATGAACCCCAATTCAGCATCACTCCCGGACAAGCGGCGGTGTGGTATGACGGGGAAAAAGTGTTAGGTGGCGGAATTATTGAGCAGTTTAGTTAATAAAAACTCTTACGCTGTTTTGCGATAAAGTAAAACTACCCTTCCTCGCTTGTAAGGAAGGGTATTTTTATTTTTAAATGGGCCTCATATACTCCTAACTCTTCACTTCTAACTTTTCTACCCGCCTAAAGTCCGCGTATAAATTACCTGACCTTGGGAATCATAAAGGAAAAGAGAGAGGCTGGCATTATCACTAATTACAGCTAAGGCTTCCCGTAAGATTTGCAAGTGATTGGTAACGTCAACAGCAGTATCCGAATTCTTAGAATAAGGAGTAGCTAAGTTATTTTGCCTTATTTGGTCATACTCAGGAGTTAGCCGGACAATAATTCCTGCATTGTCTATGCTAAAGGTGCAAATCCGAATTCCATTAATACAGGTTTTATCTAAGTCAGTGCGGGTTTGTTGCAAACTACTAATAACTTGTACTTTTTCTTGTGCTTGTTTGAGGGCTGTTGAGTAGGGTTCGATGAGAGACTGAGCCTGAGTGTAGTACAAGCTATCTTGGGAAATCTTTTTAGTAGTTTGCAAAGCCTGATCCCAGTATATTGCTGCTGCTTGCCATTGATTTTGTTGCTCATAGACTTTGGCTTGCTTGGCAGTGCTAAGGGCTTGTTGGTAGGCTTTAACAGCTAATCGTTCTTTAGTAGCGCGATCGCGTGCCGCTACTAATTTAGGTTTATAATCTACCAACAGCTTTTCGGCTTCTTGGTATCCAGGGTTAGTTAAAGGAATGCTATTCAAGGCATTAATAGCCACCAGCCAAGTAGACTGCACCTTTTGCCAGTCATTCAAAGATTTAGCAGTAGCTTCCTGATTCTCGGCTGCACTAGCTACAGCTTTTGCTGCCGTTAGTTTTTTTAGCCATTTTTCCTCCGTAACTATCTGCTGATTTACGGCGTGCAAACGGACACGATAATTAAGTAATTTTCCTTGCACCAGTCCATAAAGTTCACTACTGGAATTTATAGTTTCTAGTGGCGCTATAGCCTGTCGCCATAGGTGTTGCCTAGCTTGTAATTCCTCTAGGCTAGATGCAGGAGTTTGAACTTTTTGTGTCGCCAAAGATCCGGTTTCCAAAGCCTTGACTACCTGGCTGATTTTTTCTGACCGTCCAGACAAACTTGCTTTTAATTCTTCTGATACCTGGTAACGAGGCGACCAACTAGGAATTACATTCAAGGCTGCACTAGCTACCGCAAGTTGTTGTTGTACAGCTACTAATTCTTTTTCAGACTTGGCGCGGCGCAACATTTGCGGGGATTCTGTTTTTAATTGCTCGGCATTTTGTATTTCTTTACACTCGGACATCACACAAGGGCGAGTCAATAAGTAAGCACCGCCGCCTAAAACTATAACTCCCACCAAAGCTGCACCCAGTAAGATGGATTGGATTTGAGATGCTGGCTTTGAAGTCAGTAAATTCGGCGCATCTGCAAACGGATCAAACAGTTCCTCCTCAATCTTATCGATTGATGGAGAATAGGTCAGAGCTGATGAAGAAAGGGTAGAAAAGTATTGCCCCCCTTCCCCTACTTCCTCATCTCCCCATCCCCCCGTCTGCTTCAGAGCCAAGAAACATTTCGCATAAGGGAGTTGTTCACCAAAAACTCTCAGGAAACATTGCACTCGCCGTTCTCTGTGGGGTGCTAGAGACTGAAGTACTTCCTCAATTACTGCAAAGATTATCTGAGTATCAACTATTACATCTGATTCGTGTTGCGTTAAAATCATTAACTCGTCTTTATTGACGGCACACTTAACCTCGAATTCAGCCGTTGAGACTTCTGCAAGCAATTGTTCCTGCAAAGTTTTGGCTAAAAGCTGTAAATCTTCCTGCTGGACTGCTACTTTCATAGAGCTTTCCCGCTTAATTTCTATATTGTTTTGATTATTTTTAAGAGAATGAAATGAACTTTTTAGCTTTGTTGAATGCAAATGCACAGTTTAACCAACCACAGCCTGAAAATCTAAACGACCAACGTTCTAACACACATTCGGAGTTTTCACCAAAAATAAAAAAGTAATTATTGTTCGCGTTGCTACATTTTCATAGTGCTAGATGCAAAGTTAAATTATCTGTCTTCAGATGTAAATTACAAATAAAAAATGGGAATAATAGAATTTTTAAGTATTTTAACTGCATTATTTCGGGACAATAAAATACAGAGGAGCTAATATTCTGCAAAATTCTAGTTGTAGGGCAGTTGTAACAAATTTATCCAAAGGTTAAGTAAACAATGCTAAGTCACAGGGTTTTGACAGAAATGGTAGTTATCTTCTATGCTAGGAAACTTACTGAAGAGATAAATTACATGTTGTGACTCTAGCACCAAGAGGTTGGCTATCAAAATTAATCTGCCTCATTGGCTGAAATCGATAAAATTGATTGGTGAAAAATAAATTTTTATAGCTGCCAAAAGCTTAAATTTTAAAATAAAAGTGCTGCAAAATATTAAGACAGCACTAAGCAAAGGCTGGGAAAGTGTAAATACAAGGTGTCTCAATGGATTTATTAGAGTATCAAGTTAAAGAGTGGTTTGGCAAGATAGGCATTCCTGTATTGCCTTCCCAACGAATTGACCATCCCACAGATTTGAAACGTTTAAAAATTCGCTTTCCAATTGTACTGAAATCTCAAGTACATGGAGCGGAACGGGCAAAAGCCGGTGGAGTCAGATTTGCGGAGACTACAATTGATGCGATCGCAGCAGCTCAAAATATCTTTAGTTTACCAATATGGGGCGAATTGCCAGAAGTTGTGCTAGCAGAATCCCAATACGATGCCAACCAGGAATTTTATCTCGCGGTGGTTTTAGATACTGCTGTTTGCCGACCAGTACTTTTAGGTTGCAAGGAAGCAGATATTGATTGGGAATCGGCTGGGGAAAGAATGCACCATGTTGTCGTGGAACAGGAATTCTCGCCATTTTATGCCCGACGACTGGCTTTGAAAATGGGTTTACAGGGGACGCTGATGCAGTCGGTAAGCTGCGTTGTCCAGAAGATGTACCACTTATTTGTGCAAAAAGACCTGGATTTAGTCGAAATCAATCCCTTGGCAGTCAGTGCTACTGGTCAAGTTATGGCTCTTAATGGTAAAGTCAGGGTCAACGAACGGTCGATCAAGCGTCATCCCGACCTCACCGAGATGGCGGCAAAAATCATCAGTCGTCATACCAGTACTAAGATTGATGGTATATCGGGCGACTGGGATGGGGTGAAAATGCACGGTAAAATCGGTATTTTAGGTAATGGTACTGGTTCAGTAATGGCAACTTTGGATTTAGTCGCTAATGCTGGTGGCAATCCAGGTCTTTGTTTGAATCTACGTCATGCTTTCCTTACTGATACTACACCAACGACTTTCCGCGATCGCCTAGAGACAGGTCTAAAAATCCTAGAGGCTGATAACAGCATTCAAGTAATATTAATTAACTTTCTGGGTAGCATTCCTCAAACAGAAGAAGTGGTTGAAGTTATAGCTAGAGTTGTGCAGCAAGACAACAGCGAACTTAACTCACAGGTTGGGCATTCTAATGGCAGTAAAAGTCGGCGAGAGCAGGATTTTTCACCCTTAGTTGTCCGTCTTGCTGGTTCAGAATTTGATGCTGCGAAAAAGTATTTAGCAACACTAAAAACCTCCAGCAATGCGCTCTTTGTGGTAGAAAGTTTAGATGAGGCAGTAGCGGCAGCAGTTCGTCTGGCTAAACCAACGGCTAATAAGAGGTAATGAGTGTCACATTCTTCAAATTCAAAATTCAAAAAAATTGAATTAATACGACACTATTAATATGTCGTTTTTATGCCCAGTGCCATAGACGACTGGGTTGCCAAACTTACGGTAATTTTTTATGAACCTAGCGCCAGACAGTAAAGTATTAATTCAAGGCTTTTGTGAATTTATATCAGGCACTCATGTTGCTCAAATGAAAGCTTATGGTACGAACTTAGTAGCCGGTGTCAATCCTGGATGTGGCGGACAGGAACTGCATGGACTGCCAGTTTTTGACTTAGTAGAAGAAGTAATAGAACAATTTGGGGTAATTGACACAACAATTATCTGTGTAGATCCTTACGACGTGTTAGATGCGGCATTAGAAGCGATCGCTTCTAATATTCGCCAGATCATTATTATCACTGCTGGCGTGCCACCTTTGGATATGGTGCAATTACTCCGCAAAGCCGAAGCCTGTGAAACTTTGGTAGTTGGGCCAAATAGTCCGGGGATCATTGTGCCGGGGAAAATTCTTTTAGGTACTCAACCAAGCGAATTTTATACTCCTGGGAAAGTGGGGATCGTTAGTCGTAGCAGCACCCTTACCTACGAAATCGCCTACGAATTAACAAAAGCAGGTTTGGGGCAGTCGATTAGTGTCAGTATTGGTAGTGATGCGATCGTTGGTTCCTCCTTTCTCCAATGGCTGCAAATTCTCGATGAGGATGAAACTACAGAGGCGATCGTTTTAGTTGGTCAACCTGGCGGTGGTAGTGAAGAAGCAGCAGCCCGATACATTACCGAGGCAATTGATAAACCAGTAATTGCCTACATTGCAGGTAGACTTGCACCACCAGGAAAAACTTGGCGTCAAACTGGGACTTTAGCAACAGTTATCGGACGCGATCCTAACTTTGGCACAGCTCAAAGTAAATTAGCTGCTTTAAAAGAAGCGGAAGTTCCAGTAGCTGAACGTCCTTCTCAGATTCCAGAATTATTGAGAAAGGAGATTAGCTAACATCAAATATTTAGATCGCGCAGAGCCAGACGAATTTGCTCCAAACGCCTGCGATTAACACCAAGATCCGACTCTCCCACGCGAGCTGCCGAACGCAGATGAATTACCGACTCATTGGGAGGGAAATAAAACTCTACATCATCAATAAATTTGAAAATGCGGCTTTTAGAAAGAGCGTGGATGTAATTATCTGTTTGTTCTATAACTTCTGTGCGGGGAACGACGGTGAGAGTTTTTAATAAGGTTTTTCGTGCTGCATCACGATCTATATAATAGGCAATTGGGTCAATGGCATGTTTGGGATCACCATCTTGACTCACAACACAGTTGTCTGAAGCTGGACATGAACTAAGATGACCATTATTAACTCCCAAAGCAGAAGAGGCAGCCCAAGCTGCGGTAGGAAGTATTAAAGTATTAATCAAAGTTAGCAATATTACAAAAGTGATACTCCGCAGGAGTCGCTGCGCGAAGGCTGTTAGCAAACGAGACATTATAAATTCACTCCTCAAGGTTTGAATAGCAGACAATCTCTAAATATTGAATCGCTGTTCTAGTAGAGTATCACCCCTTGGTTATAGGCATTTACAAAACTCGTATAGTCATACTCAACTTGAGTTGCATAGTCCACCGCAAAGTTAACAATTTCATCTTTGAATACAGCCTTGTTACCGCTAACAATATCAGTCACTTCTTTGTCAACGCTTACGGGAATAATCGCAGCATCATAGTCTTTATCAGAAATTGCATGGTTCTTGGCAACGACCTTACCCGCATACCCCATCGCATCCATGAATTTTGATTTAGTGGTTAGCAATGTATAGTCAAAGTCCACTTGGTATGGTGATTTTTCATGTACCATAAACGGTATGCTATTGACCGTAGTGTAGCCAACCAAAGGATCAGTATTGGAAAGCATTGCTTTAGTGGCGATCGCCACCCTCGCCCCTTCTTGATTGCCGTAAACTGAAGTTGGTAGCAGACCTGGAACTGCGATCACCTCCGGTGGGCGGAACGCCATCGCAACTGCACTACTACCTTCCTGCTTCATCTCCAAAATGCGATCGTCGTCGGTTCCTGAACTTGGCCCCTCAATCAGTAAGTAATATCGGTACTTACCAAGACTACCAGTGCCTGAACCTAATTTTAGCCGAATGTCTTTGAGAGCATAATAACTATTGTTGTAGCGTTTGCTGCTAGGAATTGAGGCAATGTAGCTACTCATAGCCCCAGCAATGTCGGAATAGTTGCTGCTGGATACGGGTTGAAGTTTTGAGGTGGTCTTGAATACTCGATTTTTACTATGATTTAACTGCGTGTACTTACTTAGCAAGCTAGAACGGTTCTTGTTTGATGTTTTTTGAATCAAATCTTTGACCACACCATTTGTATTGCCAGATTCCAAACGGTATGACAGTTCATTATTGGTTCCCTTAAAGTCGCTCATCTTGTTCAGATAAGTATCCAAAAAATTCCGAACAATATCTTGAGCATCACTTGAGCTAAGACCGTTCTCTTTAGCTGCCAATAAGATAGAGACTGCCATCCGTCGCAAGTCCCAAATGTAGGGGCCAAGATAGCCTTCATCAAAATCGGTGGTGTCAAAAACGTTGTTGTCGTTGCTATCTGATACTTTTAACCGAGACATTTTCCGACATTTGAGATATCTTGAATATCCAGTACAACATCACCGACAATATCGGTAAAGGTGGTATCCCACATTGCCTTGAGGAAAATCCCCACGGCTCCATTAAAGTCTCGTGGTATTTCATAACCACAGTTAGGGCAAATAAAGTTCTTAGAACTACCAAGTTTTCTATGAACGTGACCGCATTTAGTGCAGGTCTTTGATGTATATTCTTCAGTTATTCTCACCAATTTGGAACCGTAGCGGTTGCACAAATGTTCAAGGGTTTGAGAGAACTGATAGAACGCCCAAGTCATCATCGCTCTCGCTGTCTTATTTTTTAACTTCCGTTTCTTTTTAACAACCATCTGGGAAGTTTCAAAGGTAGGAAGTACAATCACATCGTAGTTTTTAGCTAGATATGACCCGACTTGTTTATGGCACTCAGAGCGTAGATTCTTGATTCTAGTTCTGAGTCTTTCCATCGTGCGCCTTAATTTGTATCTAAGACGCTTAAACTTATGTCCAACACACAAGTCATGCTTTGATTTTAGCTTATCTAGGTGTGAACAAAGTTTCGCTATTTTATTGAAATCTCCGTTAGCAAATTCCAAAAAATCACTACCATCAAAACCAGTCATAAAAGTTCTAACGCCAGGGTCAAGCGCTATTACTTTATTTGTCACACTGACGACTTGCTCCAATTCTACGGGGAAGTGAGCGAACCAGCGACCTTTGTTGTAGGTTAATTCTGAAGACCCATCAGTTAGAATACAAAAGCTTTGTCCTTTAAATTCAGGTTGTGGTAGATGTTTAGTAGTTGATACCATCCATCTACCATTTTTATAGGCTGATGGGTCAAATTGAATAGTTAACTTTTGGTCACGGATACTTCGGAATTTAGCAATCTTTAACCCTGCTTGAGGATGTGGTTTTTTATCCTTACCCTTACCAATAGTCTTAGGATTCTTGTCAGTTTCCGACCATGCCTTATATGCTTCCATTGAAGCATTATCTAGTATTTTGGAAACATTCAAATCTAAACACCATTGGGGTATTAAACCAGAGCCTTTAAGCATGGTTCTAAATCCCATCTTTCCACCTTTCTTGCCTACTTTATTAAAACCTTGATTTTCGTTTAGATAAGCAATAGAGATGTTATAAACCTTGCGAACAGCAGCAACCCATTTCTTCCAAATAAACTCAAGTTCCTTTACTGGATACACTCGGTAACTCACTGTCTTCAACGACTTGCTTCTTGTACTTCCTAAGTCCGTACAATCGGCAACTGAAGACATGGATAATGGCAAGGATATCTTCGACCATTTCGCGTTCTGGGCTGAGGTCGCGCAAGTTGAGAACCAATATCTCAGTCTGCTGCCTAGCGCAGAGCCATGAGATAAGATCGAACCCAAAGCGACAAAGCCGATCTTTGTGGGCAAATTAAGGCACTCAGCCAATGCCTCAGAAAAGAAACTCCAATAAGGTTTAATGGTATCCGAGTGCTTTTTCAGGAGTCCAGTTGAACTTTTTAATTCTTGTCCTGATAGTGCTAATAGGTATTCCTGTAATCCTACTCCACTCAGAGATAGTTTTAGTTTGTCCTTGATACTCGATTTTGTAGTGATATCTTCTGTTACTTGCCTGTTCATCTTGCGTTGCCCATCTGCAATTTGTGGAAGTATAGTTCCCTTGTGGGTCTATTCTGTCTAAAGAATCTTTATCTGATGGACGCTCCCCCATGTCCGCCAAAAAATTATTAAAATCATTCCATTCGGGTTGAATTGTAATTCCCCTACCCCCATAATTTTCATAATCAGGAGTATTTGGATTTGAGCATCTAGACTTCATTTGCGCCCAACTGTTATAAGTGCTTGTTTTATACAGTCCGTGAGTTAAACGCAGTGCTTGTCCTTGTTGAAAACGCTTAGAAATACCGATGCAACCACAGGATTTTGTAAGACAAGTAGTCAAACTACTGCTACGAACTGTAACTGTGTTGCCACAATCGCAAACACAGTTCCAAAAATAATTATTATCTTGGTTTTTATGACTTAAAGATGTGACAACTAATTTAGTAAATCTTTTACCTACTAAATCTTTAACAGGTCTTCCCATTTTTTTATTTCACATTTATGAAAATTACACATTTCGTAGAATAATGATTCTGCGTCAGGACTAAGCTCTAAACCACTTATGACAACAAGTTTACAAGTGTTTGTGAGAACTCTGTCCAGTAAGGCTTGAAGACCTTTTCGTTTGAAGTTGAGTCCACTTCCAATGTCGGTGATAATTTCTGCGTCGGGGTAACGAGCAGTAAGAAACTCAATCTGTTGCTCAAGGTCATTTTTCTGACCGCGACTTGAAACTCTGGCATATAAAAGTATGACTCGTTCATCTGCGGGATTGCCGCGTCGAACAGGGATAACTGAATCGAGGTTATATCTTCGTTGCCCCCCTTGAGTGAAGATGCCTTCGATTTTCCCGTCTTCGAGCCACCTTTCGAGAGTTTTGGTGCTGACTCCCAATCTGGTAGCAGCGACTCTTGGAGGTACATAGTTTACTGGCATGGACTAAGTTTGTTACTTGTCCAATCATACCACGAAATGTCCGGGTATGTCTGGTTATGTTAGGGTAAATTACGTCCTATAATTTACTCTCATCCCCCCAAGATTTTGCAGATGCATATCTCCCTCTAACCAGATAGCTGAGGTAGAAGAATTCACAAATCCCGAACTTGGCAAGGTCTGCATATCACGATAAAAAACGTGATCTGTCCCCCGATAAAAGGCAAAAGGGCTAGCCTTCATCTTTTGCATTTTTTTTGCCAGTTCTTGAGGCAATTGAGAAGCAAAGGGATGATTATATTGGTAAATTTCATTCTCCACCCAAATTGAACGGACAGTTGCAGCTTGAACTGGAGATGGAAACCCCAAAATAAAGATTAAGACAAATACGATTGCAGATATATGTCTGAGCATGACAGTTGCTTAGGTCTAAAAAAATAGACTCTTGTGTAGAGGCAATTATCCAACAACAATTCTCTTACCACCTTGAACCATAGTTTAGAAAGTAAATTAAAGCACAATATAACAACTATTCATAGCAAAGAATTCAAAAAGCTAAAATTATTAAAGAACCGTCAGAATGTAATCATGTCAGCTATCCAAACAACTGTGGTTCTTGCGATGACGGCCGATGGAAAAATTAGTGCCGTAGATCCTAAAGCGCCTCGTGATTCCGATCCTGTTGATCAAGCACACCTAGAGTATCAAACTTCCCTTGCCGATTTAGTCCTGGTAGGAGCAGGGACGATTCGGGCTGAGGGGGAAACCTATACAATTCGCAATCCCGAACTTTTGGCTGCACGTAAGATTCGAGGTCAGTCTCCCCAGCCTATTACCTGCGTTGTCTCAGGTTCCCTAGACCTATCGCTGGACTTGCCTTTTTTAAGCCAGGACATTGAGCGATGGATATTTACGACACGGACTGGTTTAAAGCGTAATTCTGATGCAACAAGCTTGCAAAAGCTAGCTGAATTAATCGATTTGGGAGAGACAGACTTAGACTGGGATCGGGCTTACAGCTTGATGGCAGAGCGGGGTATTCACAAAGTCATTGTTTTGGGAGGCGGCGCTTTAACAGCCGCTTTACTAAAGGCAGGGCGAATTGACGATTGGTGGTTAACAATTTGGCCCATCATTTATGGAGGAAAGCACGCCCCTAGTCCAGTGGAGGGAGAGGGTTTTCTTCCCCAAGCTGCTCCTCATCTTCAACTTGTCGAAACTCGTCAGGTTGGAAGTCAGTTGTTTTTAAATTACCGCATTCTCAGTTGAGTATGCGCTGCCAGAATTAAGCATTATTATCATTGACACTAAAAAGCGCCCTCCCAAATTGGGAGGGCGCTTTAAGATTTAGTTAAAGCTTAGAATTAACCGTTGATAGCAGGAGCGCTCATTGCTACAGGAGCAACATCACCAGCAGCTAAATCTAGGGGGAAGTTGTGAGCGTTACGCTCGTGCATTACTTCCATACCCAAGTTAGCCCGGTTGATTACATCAGCCCAAGTGCTGATCACGCGACCGCTTGAATCAATAATTGATTGGTTGAAGTTGAAACCGTTCAAGTTGAACGCCATTGTGCTTACACCCAAGGCGGTGAACCAGATTCCGATTACAGGCCATGCTGCTAAGAAGAAGTGCAGTGAACGGCTGTTGTTGAAAGAAGCGTATTGGAAAATTAGACGACCGAAGTAGCCGTGGGCTGCAACGATGTTGTAGGTTTCTTCTTCTTGACCGAATTTGTAACCGTAGTTTTGTGACTCGGTTTCGGTGGTTTCACGAACTAGTGAAGAAGTTACAAGAGATCCGTGCATTGCAGAGAACAGTGAACCACCGAATACACCTGCTACACCTAGTTGGTGGAAGGGGTGCATCAAGATGTTGTGTTCTGCTTGGAACACGATCATGAAGTTGAAGGTTCCGGAGATACCCAAGGGCATACCGTCAGAGAATGAACCTTGTCCGATTGGGTATACCAAGAATACTGCTGTTGCTGCTGCTACTGGAGCTGAATAAGCGATCGCAATCCAAGGACGCATACCTAAGCGGTAGGATAGTTCCCATTCACGACCCAGGTAGCAGAATACGCCGATCAAGAAGTGGAAGATTACCAATTGGTAAGGGCCACCGTTGTATAACCACTCATCTAGAGATGCTGCTTCCCAAATTGGGTAGAAGTGTAAACCGATGGCGTTGGAGGAAGGTACTACTGCACCAGAGATGATGTTGTTTCCGTAGATCAAAGAACCTGCAACTGGTTCACGGATACCATCGATGTCTACTGGAGGTGCTGCGATGAAGGCGATTACGAAGCAGGCGGTGGCTGCTAGTAGGGTGGGGATCATTAATACTCCGAACCAACCGATGTAAAGGCGGTTGTTGGTGCTGGTGATCCACTCGCAAAACCGATCCCATACGTTGGCGCTTTCGCGACGTTGTAAGGTTGTTGTCATTGTTTTATAAATGCGATTATTTGTGAATGAATTAGGTAGCTTTGACTACCTGTTACATATCTTAAATAATTTATTGCGTTTTGTAAAGTAATTTGAGAAAAAAATTTTTTCTTGAGATTTACGCACCCAAAGTGGAAAATTCCAGCGATGAGAGCAATATCTACGACGGGCTACCCTACGCAGTTTTCTCATCTAGGTGCTTTGTCCCCAAAACTCCCATACTTTCTCTTGGCATTGAACCTCGGTAATAAATAGAAGAAATATATTACCGATTAGGTATCAACGATTCTTCACGAATAGTTGATGGTAGGGGCGGGCGCAAGCAAAGATAAACAAGTGGGCCCAGTAGCGGGACTAAGGCTACTGTCCAAAACACCTGGGGATTATTCCAGTGGCGACGAGCGATATCATCGCCAAGGATTGTGGGGAATAAAAGACAAAAAAGGCAACATGCCAAACTCATGCCATTAATAAAGCGATCGCCTTGGAACTGCTGCACAAAATCTCCCCAGTCACCTAAGACAAAGGCATAGGCGAGTAAAAAAGCATCCTTTTGCCCAGAAAATTCTTGATTTGGTTCACGTAAAGCCAAATATGGTAACAGACCAAGCACTCCTGATCCTACTGATGCTAAGGCAAAAGGCCAAAAAGGAACCCGTTGCATTCTGCCATCAATGAACAATAAACCACTATAAATTAGTAGCCAGATGCCGACTAGAGAAAACAGGGAAAGGATAATTGGATTTATCGCAAGCCACTGAAGAGTAAATATATTTTTCAACAGGGTTAGGGTTTCCTGTAAATGCAGGGGCGGTGCTAACAGTAAAATATAGGCGATAAATCCAACCCATAGTAACCACAATGCAACTTTTCTATTCATCATCTTTAGATGGTGTGCATTTAACATAATTACTAATTTATAATTCGTATTTTTTGCCTCTAAATCCCCCTTTTTGTAGAACGCTACCCTGAGTTTGCTTAAAAATAGTGGTAAATCTATACGTGATTTTTGTTTCAGTTGAGGTCTAAATCCTCAACTGAAACAGTCTTTGAAATTACGAATTAAAAATTGCTTTAATTTGCAGCTGGCTGCTGACTCGGTATTGCTTCTATACCCACTTCTGGTAGAGGTGGACGCACACACAAATAAATCAATGGCCCGAATAGCGGTATCAACGCTATTAACCAGAACATTTGTGAATTTTTCCAACCACGACGCGCCATATCATCCTCTAGCAAAGCTGGAAATAATAGGCAAAGTAGACAGAAATCTAAACTCATGACATTGATGAAGCGGTTAGTTTGCCACTGTTGCACAAAATTACCCCAATCTCCTCCTGTTAAACCATAAACAACTAGAAGAACCGTGGCTACCGTCAAGACAACCGCAGTCACACGAGAATCTAGCAGCTTCAGCAAGGTATTCTTTTTACCAACAAACTTATTATTTGGTTCTCTAAGGGCTAAATAGGGTAACAAAGCAAATGCCCCGACTCCAAAAGAGGCAGTAGCAAATAGCCAAGCAGGTATTTTTTGTCCTCTACCATCAATAAATACTACTGCACTGTAGATGAGCGGCCAGATGCCCATGAGGTTGAATAGTGCTATGACTAATGGGTTAACGCCTTGCCATTGGCCAGTAGAAAGATTTTTAATTAACTCGAATGTACCAGGTTGCTCAGGAGGAGCCAGGAAAAAAGCATAAGTAGTGAATCCCAGCCACAGCAGGCCAAAGGCAATTTTTCTAACCATGAAAGAGTTAAAAAGTATTAATTATTGATTTTGCCACTATAAATTCGGCTGATCTACCTGCTATGGTATTGTTCTTTGTCTAAACCCGTAGCAGGTTGTCTCTATTAGGGATTGAAATAACTGAAAGCTTCTGAGAGGTAATCAGCAGCAGATGCTACTACTGCGATCGCATTTTCATAATCTAGACGCGTTGGCCCCAAAACTCCCACACTTCCCACTGGTATTGAACCTCGGCGATAGGTGGAAGAAATCAAGGTGCAGGTGCGTATCGGTTCTAGAAGATTTTCTGCACCAATGCGAACCGTTACCTTTGACTTACGCACATCCTCAAGTTCTGGTTCCTCAAATATTAATCGCCATAGCTGGTCTTGTTCTTCTTCCAGCAGGTGGATAATTGTTTGTACCTGCTGTAACTGGGAAAATTCGGGCTGGCGCAAAACTTCTGACACACCCCGAACCATAATTTGGGTTGCAGTCGGCGCATGAGTGCGACGAGTCAATTCGGCAACTGAATGTTTCAAAAATTCCCCGTAGCGTTGGAATTCCTGATCTAGTTCGCTCCAGTTGAGGTTGGCTAATTCCAACAGACTTCGGCCCCGCAAGTGGGTATTCAAAAAGTTAGAAACAATTTGTAACTCGCGATCAATTACCTCTGAATCACGTTGTGTTTCTTCTGGTATTGGTGACAAGTCCATCAACTTGGAATGTGTCTCATAACTATCGGTGACTACAATTAGCATGATCCGCCCCGCTTCAATTTGCACTAATTGCAGATGTCGCAATAGTGCTGTAGTCGTTTGCGGCATGGTAATCAAGCTAATGCAACCACTCAAGGTGGCTAAAATTTGTGCGGCTCCTTGCAGTAGGGTTTCTAAACTCCAATCTTCCCACTGGAGGCGCTTTTGCAATGCCACCTCTACTTCTCGTCCTAAAGTTTCGGTTCGCGCGGCGTCTCGTAGAGAAGGTGTAATTAGCTGGTCAACATAAATGCGATAACCTGAATCTGAAGGGACACGTCCAGCAGAGGCGTGTGGTTGGTAAAGTAACCCGGACTTTTCTAAAACGCCCATCACATTGCGAATTGTGGCTGAACTTACACCCAGGTCGTACTCCTCGACCAAAGCTTTTGAACCAACAGGCTCTGCCGTAGCAATGTAGTGACGTACCGTTGCCCAAAGTATATGCTGTTGTCGATTTGTTAACTGGACTTCCATAGGGTATGTAATGCTAGCAAATTTTAATCAAAGTCTGAAAAAATTTCTGGATTTGATTGAAAACTAAGAATATTAATAATGTATTAAGATAACAAATTATACAATTATATTGTGATCATTAATCTTAAAGTTCAGGTACACCATTCTTTTAACGGATCTTTGCAGCAAAAGCTGAGAGTTTGAATTTACAACATCCTTTTCTAGTCTATTTTTGCATAATTCTACCCTTATAAAAGTATTATTGTATACGTAATTTTGCGGCGATCGCAGCTAAGATTGGGGTCGAAAAGTTTCGTAAATATTTAGCCAGTAGAGAAAGTTGCCAGCTTTCCTGGCTAACCCCTAAGTTTTTAATTACTGCTATTTTTAGCATACCAAAAGTCAGATGGAAGAATAACTTCCATCTAAGTAATGTACCTAAATACAAGCTAATACTGGGGAATTGAATGGTCTACTAAGACGGAATAAGCATCAATACCACCCGAAATATTTTGCACATTTGTAAAACCTTGAGCAATTAACCACTGGCACATCTGGGCAGAACGGATGCCGTGGTGGCATAGTACAAGGGTTTCAGCTTGGGGATTGAAGAGGTTAGGAACTTGATCTCCCCATTCGGCAAATTGACTCAAGGGTAGGTTGACAAAGCCCTCAATGCTAGCAATTTCTAATTCTTGTGGTTCGCGTACATCTACTAGCTGAATACTTGCATCACCAGAAGAAAGACGTTGTGCCAGTTCTTGTACACTAATCTGGTTCATGGGTTAACTAAAAGAATTCCCTATAAACAGTCCTAATCCTATTTATGGTGACAGAAAATCTCTGTCTTTGCATGAGTATCCATTCTCAAGAAGGCTGATAGATTCTGGTAGGCTTTCTGCTTAAATGGCTGTAAACCGTCTTTTTAAAGGTTTAATGTGAATAGGCAACGCTCATTTATTGGTTTTATCGTAGCTGGTGCGATCGCACTGCTAGTAATTGCGATCGCTAGCTTTTACTGGTTTTCCGCCAAAAATCCGGCTAACCTCACTGCTTCTACCTCTGGGCCTAATGCAGCCATCTTTGTGTCGAAACTGTCTCCTGTAATGGTTTCATTACTGGTGAACCCCGATCGGTTGCAGGCGTTGCAGGGTGAAGGAGAACTATCTAAACTCAAAACCAGTTTATTCGCCAAAAGTGGCATAGATTACAAAGAAGACGTTCAACCCTGGTTAGGGGACGAAATTACCTTAGCTATCACCACCTTAGATATTGATCGCGATCAAGAAAACGGACAGCAGCCAGGGTATTTGTTAGCACTAGCAGCCAAGCAACCACAGAAAAGCCGCGAGTTTGTCGAGTTGTTGTTTTCCAAACGGGCGTTAGCTGGAGCAAACTTAGCTGTTGAACAATACAAAGGCATAAAACTGATCTATGACAATCAAGAAGTAAGTACAGAAGAGAAAATCCAAAATCCAAAATCCAAAATCCAAAATTCTCTAGCTGGTGCTGTTGTTGGTGAAGGCTTTGTGTTGTTTGCCAACAATCCGAAGGTGTTGCGAGACGCCATCAATAATGTCCAAGCGCCCGATCTGAATTTGACTAGCTCCCCCAAATACCAAAAAGCAACAAAACAATTTCCTAAAGGGGGTTTAGCTGTAGCTTTCTTGAATCTTCCCATCGTGGCAAAATGGCAAGGTTTAGAATTGCCAGAACAAACCTACGACAGCGAAATTATTTCCCTGGCGTTGAACCCCAAAGGTTTGCTAGCAGAAACCAGTTTTCTAACTTCATCGGAAATTGTTTCCCCATCTTCACCACTATCTAAACCTGTAGGAGCATTGCAGTATGTTCCAGCGTCCGCAGGTTTGGCAATTTCTGGCTCAAATTTAAGCAATTTGGGTAACAGTGATTTAGCCAAACTCTGGAGACAAGCAACAGCAACTATATATGGTTCTGAGGAAGATGTAATTTCTCGGTTAGCAAAACCTTTGGCGGATGTTCAAAAAAGCTGGGGTATAAACTTAGCAGAGGATATTTTTAGCTGGGTACAAGGAGAATATGCCATAGCATTGTTACCTGGGAAAGAGCAAACGATCCCTCATTGGATTTTTGCGGTGGAAAAATCCGAGAGTGTGGATAAAGGTGTCGCTCGATTAGATGCGATCGCCTCATCAAATGGACTCAGCATTAATCCCCTAACTCTGTCCAAGCAAAAAATCTCTGCTTGGACAGAGTTAACTACGGCTACAAAAAAAAGTGATGTTAAAGAGGGAACATTCTTCAGTATTGAAACAAAAGTGCGAGGATTGCATACAACTTTAGGAAATTACGAAATTTTCACCTCTGACTTAGAAACGATGGATGAAATTCTTACAGCTAAGGATAATTCCTTAATTGACAATCCGAATTTCAAAGATAGTATTGCTGCGATTCACCAACCAAATCAAGGCTATATATATCTTGATTGGACAAAGAGCCAGAATTTGTTAGAGCGTCAAGTACCGATTCTTAAACTAGTGGAAGTTTTAGGGAAACCGTTTTTTGATAATCTGCGATCGCTCACAGTCAGTAGTTATGGAACTGACACAAGAGCGCTCAAAGGTGGCGTTTTCTTCAAACTCAATAATTCGTGAGATTTTCATAAAAGCTCAAGTGCAGAAGGTTAGATAATTTTTCACCTTCTGCATTTTCTTATCCCATGATCCCAACCCCAGCCCAGAATTTATCCAGCTGTTACCCAAGTCTGTAGGCGCGGTTAATCATAAGTTTCTTAGTGTACTAGGAAAGGGCCAAGTCTTATCTATAAAAATAGAACTGCAAAGTACACAGTCAGATTTTAATTTATGCTGTGTTGTTGATCGTAAAGTAAGAAATGATATGCCAAACCAAACAATTTATATGAAGAGATAACCTAGCAATTATCTGCTTGCTTGAAAAACACTCAATTGTGGCACATTTGAATGTGGCACAACCAACTGAAATTTCACTGGATTTTTTTCATTAGAATATGTATATATCATTACTAATTTAACAGCCTGTTGGAGGGCTACGATGAAATACTGTCGCCCCCGACTTAACTTTAGCGGCGGCTGGTTGTTGGCTTTAGTTGCCGCCATCACAGCTACGCCTGCAATAGCAGAGACAGCGAATTTTGGTACTTTCACCCTGTCAACAAACTCTAATCCATCACCAGGAACATTGCAGGGGTTTACAGGTGGTTCTTACTCATTGTCTGCCATAAGTAACCGCGATCGCGATCAAAAAGCCTGTATCGGTTTTGCCGATCCTAATCCAGATCATATTATGGTTTTGGAAAACGACTTTCCCCAGATGACAATACAGGTTGATAGCAACGGCAATGATACCACTTTATTGATCCAAGGGCCAGACCAAACTACAATTCGTTGCGGCGATGACACTGGTAAAAGTAAAGATGCTAGCGTTAGCGATCGCAATTGGAAAAGAGGCACGTATCGGATTTGGGTGGGTACATTTAATCCTGAGGCCAAGCAAGATTACACTTTGAAAGTGGAGCAGTAGTGAAGTGGGGAGTTAGGAGTTAGGAGTTAGGAGTTAGGAGTTAGCGATTAGGTATTGTGTATTGTGTATTGGTAAGAATTTATGCCCAATGCCCAATGCCCAATGCCCAATGCCCAATGCCCAATGCCCAATGCCCAATGCCCAATGCCCAATGCCCAATGCCCAATTCCCAATGCCCAATGCCCAATTCCCAATTTTGAGGTATAACGCCTGAGAGGATAATATGGGAGAGTAGCTTGTTGTGCTTTCCGAGGGTGCTATCTCGTGCTATCTATACTGCGTGCTGACTTTCGTATCATATTTGAACGTGACCCAGCTGCTCGTAACTGGTTGGAAGTTTTATTTTGTTACCCTGGTTTGCAAGCCCTGCTATTCCATAGGCTGGCTCACTGGTTGTACACTGTTGGTCTTCCCTTTTTTCCCCGCCTGATTTCTCACGTGGCTCGGTTTTTGACTGGAATTGAAATCCACCCAGGTGCAACAATTGGAAAAAGTGTGTTTATTGACCACGGGATGGGTGTAGTAATTGGTGAAACTGCGATCGTGGGAGACTATACCCTAATTTATCAAGGTGTCACCCTTGGGGGTACTGGTAAAGAATGTGGTAAGCGCCATCCCACTGTGGGTGAAAATGTCGTAGTTGGAGCTGGAGCTAAGGTACTGGGCAATATCCAAATTGGTAATAATGTCCGTATTGGCGCTGGGTCTGTTGTTCTAAGGGATGTCCCTTCAGACTGTACTGTGGTAGGCGTGCCTGGGCGCATTATGTATCGTTCTGGAGTTCGGGTTGCACCTCTTGAACACAATAACTTACCAGATTCAGAAGCTCAAGTAATTCGTGCTTTAGTTGACAGGATTGAGGCGTTGGAAGAACAAATACAAACTCTTCAGCGCAGCAATTCTTCAGAAAAAAGTCCTGTTTTAGTAGGTTGTTTAGCCACCAAAGAGGATGAGCTAACCCACGATACTCGCTGGTGCAACCTCAAAGATAAAACTATTCAGGAATTTCTAGATGGTGCGGGTATTTAAATCAAGTTAGGAGTTAAGAGTGAGGAGTAAGGAATAAAAATTATCCTTGCACCTTCCAATTCATGACTCCTAACTGACAAAATTAAGGATTAATTTCTTCACAAAACCATTCCTGATTTTCATCGCGGCGATAAAACTTTCTATTTTGTGGTTCGCCGCGTAATTCTAAGTGGTCTACCTGGAGTGGGTCGAGTAGCAATAAGCAAAAATTAGGCAATGGCTGCACGGGGTCGGGTGCTGGTGGTGCAAAAGCTTCTGGATTTTCAACTCTGAATTTACCAGGATGCGGCCAAGCAAACTGTAAACGTGCAGCATCACTCAATTCTTGCCAAATGGAAATGCGGGCTAGCTTTAAATCCTGGTGTGAATCATCACTGCTGACCAGAGTCAAACAGCCAGTGATTCGGAATTGTTCGCGTGTATTGGGAAAGTACCAGCAAACTTCTGCCCAAGGTTGTTGCTGTATCTGGTCAGCTTTAGCGCTACGAGTATCGGTGATAAATTTTAGCTGGTTTGTATCTTCTAGAAAACCGCGAAAGACTAGGGTACGATTAGCGGGACGACCATTCGGCTGCACGGTTGCTAGTTGGAGGTAACGGGCATAAACAAGGCTGCGGTTGCGATGGAGTGCATGAGCGATCGCGCTTCGCCAAGGAGCAAGAGTCATTATAAAGTTTCGTACCTAAGTATTGAGTATACTACTGTTAACAAAACAAAAACACAAACTTTCTAATTATATATAAATGGTTACAATTCCCATAATAGATTTAACTGCGTTTAGCAATGGCGACACAATAACTCGACAAAATATTATCAAACAAATCTATCAAGCTTGCCATGAAATTGGCTTCATGTACTTGCAGAATTCAGGAATATCAAAAGACTTAATAAAACAAGTATTCAGTTACAGTAAATCTTTCTTTAATTTACCCTTAAAAGTTAAGCAAAAGCAAGCTTGGAGTGATGAGTTTAATAATACAGGATACGTCGGTCTTGAGAGAGAACGTCTTGACCCCAACAAACCAGGTGACTTGAAAGAGGCGTTTAATGTAAACAAACAAGCGGCTATAGGAATAGATGCTTCTATTCTTGCCTTTTATGATAGTTGCACAGAACTTGCTAACACAGTGTTACAAGCTTATGCTTTAGCATTGGAATTGCCAGAAGATTTTTTTATTACAAGACACAATCAACAAAATCATACCTTGCGATCGCTCCACTATCCCCCATTGCAGATACCACCCAAATCTGGACAGGTACGTGCTGGTGAGCATTCCGATTATGGCAGTATTACCTTACTTTTCCAAGATGACGTTGGCGGGTTGGAAGTACAGACAGCATCTGGAAATTGGATTGCTGCACCTGCGATTCCTGATACTGTGGTGGTTAATACTGGCGATTTAATGCAACGGTGGACAAATGATATATTTTGCTCAACCAAGCATCGAGTCATGATTCCCAGCGATAACAAGGTGAAGCAGTCTCGTTATTCTATCGCTTTTTTCTGTCATCCTAATGATGATACAGAAATAGCTTGTCTAGAAAGTTGCCAGAAAGAACAATCGCCTATCTATCCGCCTATCCTGGCGGGAGAATATCTTTTAAGTCGTTTACAAGCAACTTATGGTAATTCATAATTCATAAAATATGAAAACCTACGACTGGATTGTGGTTGGTGGTGGAATTGCGGGTGCTGCATTGGCATACGAATTAGTAAAAACAGGTTTTGCTGTTCTTTTGTTGGAGCAATATGAAACACCACAAAATGCAACTCGCTATAGTTATGGTGGACTTGCTTATTGGTCGGGTACTACACCAATAACTCGTCAATTGTGCGAAGAAGCGATCATACGTTACTATATCCTATCTCAAGAGTTAGACGCTGATATCGAATTTCGGGAATTAGATTTATTACTTACTATTTCAGCCGTTAATGACCCAGAAGCAACGGCTGCATCATATAATCATTTTGCCATTCCACCCCGTTTATTGAGTGTCCAAGAAGCTTGTGAGTTGGAACCACTGCTAAATCGAGAGGCGATATCTGGTGCTTTAACTGTCAAGCACGGTCATATCCACCCAGAAAAAACATCACTTGCCTACATCCAAGCCTTTCTGCGTGCTGGGGGTGAAATGCAGATTACTCAAGTATTGCAAGTATTGCAAGATGGTGTAAAAACAACCACTGCAACTTACCACAGTGCGAACGTTGCCATTTGTGCGGGTGGACTTAGCCGCCAACTGCTTAAATCTGTCGGTATTTCCGTCAAGCTGTATTTTACCCACGCAGAAATTATTGAAACCCCACCTGTTGATGTGCAGTTACGCACCTTAGTTATGCCAGCTAATCTGCAACGATTTCAACTAGAAGCTGAATCTACTCAAGTTGATGAATTGTGGAATCAACCAGGTAATGAGCCAGTACCGCCAATTTTAGATGCGGGTGCGATTCAGTTTCAAGATGGTAGCCTTCGCATCGGTCAAATTAGCCGCGTTCTCACAGATCCTTATGCCAAGGTAAACTCAGAGGCGAGTGAAAAATGGTTGCGAAAAAGTGTCGGTGAGGTTTTACCAGCTTTGGAGAATTTACCAGGAACTTGGCATGATTGCTTGGTGGGATTTAGTAGCGATCGCCTACCCTTGATTGGTGCTATTCCAGAATTTGATAGCGTTCATTTATTCTCTGGCTTTAGCAATCCTTTGGTGATTATACCACCTTTGGCAAAGCACTTTGCTAATTTTGCATCTGGCAATAAAGATGAGATTATTACCCAGCTATCTCTTCATCGCTGACAATAATTTCACAATACTAGCCTTAACAAAGATTAATATTATAAAGTTATTTTTTTATTACAAAGTTCAGACATTTTGTATAACAAGTAACTTTTTCATAGTAAACTATCGCACTATCATCACACTTTAAAGTTTAATATTGTCAGCTTTCTATTAAGTTGGCTGATTGATCAAGAGGAAAATTCATAAACAGATGAGAAGACAATTTAACAGACGCAAGTTTTTAATCTACGGTTCTTTAACTTTTGGAAGCAGCTTTTTTCTGAAGGCTTGCGCGAATAATTCCCCAACTGCTACAGAGAGTCCAGCCGCACCTCCAACTGCATCTCCAGCTGCTGCTACTGCTGGTGGCACAATCAAAGTAGGTATTTTGCACTCCCTTAGTGGCACAATGGCTATTAGTGAGAAAAGCGTTGTTGATGCTGAAAAATTAGCAATCAAAGAAATTAACGCGAATGGTGGTGTCTTAGGTAAACAAATTGAGGCAGTTACCGAAGATGGTGCTTCTAACTGGGATACTTTTAGAGAAAAGGCAACTAAGCTAATTGATCAAGATAAAGTAGCTGTAGTTTTTGGCTGTTGGACATCTGCTAGCCGCAAGAATGTGAAGCCAGTATTCGAGAGCAAAAATCACATGCTCTGGTATCCTGTGCAGTATGAAGGTCAAGAGTGTTCTAAAAATATTTTTTACACTGGTGCTGCTCCAAATCAACAAATTGAACCATCTGTTGATTGGCTGTTAAAAAATAAAGGAAAAGAATTCTTTTTAGTTGGCTCTGACTACGTTTTTCCCCGCACTGCTAACACAATTATTAAAGCTCAATTAGAAGCTTTGGGCGGAAAAACAGTTGGTGAAGATTATTTACCTCTTGGCAATACAGAAGTTACACCAATTATCACTAAAATTAAGCAAGCTTTGCCTAATGGAGGTGTAATTTACAATACTCTAAATGGTGATAGCAACGTTGCTTTCTTCAAACAATTGAAAGGTGCTGGATTGACACCAGAAAGATATCCTTCCATGTCTGTCAGTATTGCCGAAGAAGAAGTTAAAGCAATTGGTGTAGAGTATCTCAAAGGTCACTACGCAGCTTGGAATTATTTTCAAACAGTAGACACACCCGCTAACAAAAAATTTGTTGCAGCTTTCAAGAAAGAGTACGGTGAAAATCGGGTAACAAATGACCCAATGGAAGCAGCATACATCGCCGTTTATTTGTGGAAGCAAGCAGTAGAAAAAGCTGGTACTACAGACATAGCGAAAGTGAGTGCTGCGGCCTATGGTCAAACTATAGATGCACCTGAAGGTAAAGTGACAATGGATACCAATCATCACATATCCAAAGTTGTGCGGATTGGTCAAGTTAGACAAGATGGTTTGTTTGATATTGTTTATGCTACTCCAACAGCCGTTGAGCCAGTTCCTTGGAATCAATTTGTAAAAGAGACTAAGGGATTTGCTTGTGATTGGAGTGACCCAGCTAAGGGTGGTAAGTACAAGAAAGTTTAATTTCTTAGTCATTAGTCATTAGTCATTGGTGAATAACAGATGATACATGACTAATGAAAAATAAATGCTATGTAGGAAAAATAAGTGTTAGCAGGATTTTTAGAAGCTGTATTTAATGGCATTAGTATTGGCGCTGTATTATTAATTGCTGCCCTGGGATTAGCGATTATATTTGGATTGATGGGCGTTATCAATATGGCGCATGGTGAATTGATGATGTTCGGCGCTTATACAACATTTGTTGTGCAAAATGTATGTAAGCAATTGGACGGAGTATGGTTTGAAGTCTATATATTTTTGGCTTTGATTATCGCTTTTATTTTCACGGGTGCTGTGGGATTAATTTTAGAGAAAGGTGTGATTCGTTATCTCTATGGAAGACCATTAGAAACTCTATTGGCAACTTGGGGAGTAAGTTTAATTTTTCAACAGTTTGTCCGTAGTGTAAATTGGGTATTGATAATTGGTATAGGCTTATTTTCTTTGTTGTTTTTTGGAGGTTTATGGATTTTAAATTCTCGCACTGATTTGGGAAGAGTTCGTAACTGGATTGTGACGGTAATATTTTTATTATCGCTGGGGGTGACAATCACAACGGGCAATTTATTGAGTCAAACTTATCAGTTAGCAGTGACTCAACCTTGGTTTGGCGCTCAAAATGTGGATGTAACTGCGCCTACTTGGTTGCAGGGAGGAATGTCTTTAGGTGGTGTGCAATTACCCTTTGCTAGGTTATTTATTATTGGTTTAACAATAATCTGTGTGGCGGGAATTTATTTATTTTTACAACGTTCTAGCTGGGGTTTAAGAATTCGGGCTGTGACGCAAAACCGCAGTATGAGTGCTTGTTTGGGTATACCAACTCAAAAGGTTGATGCAATTACTTTTGCACTGGGTTCTGGTTTAGCTGGTGTGGCTGGATGTGCGATTAGTTTGCTCGGTTCTGTGGGGCCAAATACGGGACAAAACTATATTATTGATACTTTTATGGTGGTTGTGGTTGGGGGTGTGGGGAATTTAGCCGGGACGATTGTGGCGGCGTTGGGTATTGGTACGGCTAATTTTTTAATTGGTTCTGGGACTTTGGCTTTGCTGTTGAGTCCTGTTAAACCTTTGGCTGATTTGTTTAGTTTTTTTGCAACGACGAGTATGGCTAAGGTGTTGGTATTTGCGTTGATTATTGTGTTTTTACAGTGGAAGCCTGGGGGGATTTTTCCACAGAAGGGACGTACTGTTGATGTTTAAACGAACCGCCAAGACGCCAAGGACGCCAAGATGAAAAAGAAGGGAGGAAGGTTATTAATTGAGGTGGGGGTGGTGGTTACGATCGCACTTTTCCTCATTATTATTATGCCACTGTTGTTGACGGAGTTTCGTCTAAATTTGTTGGGACGATTTTTGTCGCTGGCAATTGTGGCTTTGGGTATCGATTTGATTTGGGGGTATACTGGTTTACTAAGTTTGGGACATGGTATTTTCTTTGGTTTGGGTGGATATGCGATCGCAATGTACCTAAAACTGCAAGTCCCTACTGGTGAGTTACCTGATTTCATGGGACTTTATGGGGTTACAGAACTTCCCGCCTTTTGGAAACCTTTTTATTCTTTTCCTTTGACAATAGCTAGTGTGGTATTAATTCCAGGGTTATTGGCGGGATTATTGGGATATTTGGTTTTCCGAAATCGCCTCAAGGGAGTTTATTTTTCTATCTTGACTCAAGCTGGAACTATTGTATTTTTCAATTTCTTTAATGGTCAACAACAGCTTTTCAACGGTACAAATGGACTGATAGATTTTACAACTTTATTTGGGGCAACGGTCAGTGATGCCAAAACGCAATTTGTTTTCTACACACTGACGGTAGTGTTTCTCGCAGTAACTTATGGGATTTGTCGCTGGTTGACAACTGGACGCTTTGGGAGGTTGTTGATAGCTATTCGTGATGATGAAAGTCGGGTAAGATTTTCTGGCTACGACCCTACAGATTTTAAGGTATTGGTGTTTGCAGTTTCAGGTGCGATCGCAGGCATTGCAGGAGCATTTTACACCATTCAAAGTGGTTCTGTATCACCCAGATCAATGGATATTGCCTTTTCAATTGAGATGGTGATTTGGGTAGCTGTAGGCGGACGCGCTACTTTAATTGGCGCAATTGTGGGAACTTTGTTAGTAAATTATGCCCGCACTTTTTTAAGCGAACAATTTGCAGAAATCTGGCTATTTTTTCAAGGCGCACTATTTTTGATAGTCGTTACAGTGCTTCCTGACGGCATAGTGGGATGGTTGCGTAGTCAGAATATTTCTCTTTTCCACCGCCGTCAACAAATTGCTACATATCCCACCTTGGAAGAAGACCCCGAAGTGCAACATGAACGCGAAAATATTGGAAACTGAAAACGTAACTGTTAGTTTTGACGGTTTTAAGGCGCTAAATCAGCTAAATTTTAGCATGGATGTGGGCGAATTACGAGTAGTAATTGGCCCCAACGGCGCTGGAAAGACAACGTTTCTGGATGTGATTACGGGGAAGGTGCAACCAACCGTTGGGCAAGTTTTATTCAAAGGAAGAAACCTGCGTTCTTTACCTGAATATAAAATTGCGCGGTTAGGAATTGGGCGCAAGTTTCAAACACCTCGAATTTACTTAAATTTAACGCCCCGTGAAAATCTAGAAATTACTAGCAACCGCAATAAAAACGTCTTTTCTACTTTGTTTAGCCGTTCTCATCCTGCTGAAAAGAATAATATTAAAGGATTATTAGAAACTATTGGTTTAACTGCTAAAGCTGACATCAGAGCAGGTTTACTTTCCCACGGTGAAAAGCAGCGTTTAGAAATTGGCATGTTAGTAGCGCAGTCACCTGATTTATTACTTGTTGATGAACCCGTTGCTGGCTTAACAGATGAAGAAACCTACAATATTGGTGAATTACTTTTAGCACTAGCACAAAGTCATTCCATTTTAGTAATTGAACATGATATGGAATTTGTGCGTCAAATTGCCAAGAAAGTAACAGTATTACATGAAGGTTCGGTGCTGTGCGAAGGAAATTTTGAGGAAGTTCAAAATGACTCTCGTGTAATTGAAGTATATTTGGGAAAACAGGAAGACTAAATTTTTAGCTCTACAAGGCTTAGATATACTATAGTCACAACCTTAGTGTATGAGGAAATATGAGGTTTAATGTAACGGTTGATCGTGATGAAGATGGTGCATGGATAGTAGAATGCCCCAGTATTCCGGGTTGTGTCAGTCAAGGTCAGACTAAAGAAGAAGCACTAGAGAATATCAAAGATGCGATAGCTGCCTGCCTACAAGTTCGTGCCGAGCGCGGTTTGCCACTTACCATAGAAACTCACCAAGTAGAGGTTGTGGCTTAGTTATGGCGTCTACTCTTCCTATTCTTAGTGGACGTGAAGTTGTTCGTGTATTTGAGTCATTTGTTGAAGAGTATTCTATCTGGTCTTAACCAAAATAAATTAAAAATACTGCTTTCTAATGTAACTGTTGAAGAGTACAGTCGTCACAAAGATACTATTGTTAGCAAATACACAAGCTCGTTAAAAAGTCACCTAAATAATGCTAAAAAGATTCAAGATTATCTTGATGGTTCGGAACGTTCAACTTTTCTGCTTCTTCTAGATAAAGCTAATGAGAATATAAAATCGGATGGCAAAGAAGGTGTAAATGCGTTAAGCATAATCGAAAGTACTTTTGACCACAAAAACACTATAAAATTGTCTAGTTCTACTGAAATATTAGCAAATGCTGCTCAAATTGCTCTTGAAAAAAAAGCTCCTTGCCATAAAGGCAAAAACTCAGTTGCAGATACTGTAATCTATCTTCAATTCGAGAATTGGGTTAAAGAAACTGAATCAATTGAGAATAAAGATTATTTCCATTTTGTAACAGACAACCACACAGATTTTTCAAGTAAGGACAATCGCGATCCTCATGAAAATCTCATCATTTTTGCCAAAAATAATGTCTATTACCACATAGATCCTTATAAAGCATTAGAGAAAATAGAACTTGAAGATATTCCTCCAGATGAATTTGATCTTTTTGAAAGCCGTTTCTGCAAGAGGTCTAATTAAAATGCTTTTAACATTGCCTTCCAGCAGCATAACAACGCGCATACACCTGCACTCGGCCAATATTTGTGAAGAAAAAAGCTATAATTGCTCTAGCTTTAGTTGAAATCGTTTATTCCTATGAGCCAACTGCTAACACTGGAATTAAGTGATGATGTTTATGCAGCTTTGCAGCAGCAAGCTGATGCCGTCGGGCTTTCGGTAGCAGAATTGATTGTGACATCTCTTGATGGGCAGCATCGTCTTCTGACTGTGCTTAAGCTGCAACCAGAAACTCAGCCAGAAGAAGCACGTCAACGTTTACTTAGTTATGCAGGTGCAATTAGCTTGGGTTATGCCACAGGTATAGATAACGAAAGCATTGATGCTGACTTGGCAAAAGCTTACGCCAATGACTTTTAAGCATTGGAATGTAGATTATGCTGCTTGATACGTCAGGATTGCTCTGCTTTCTCCATAAAGATGAGCCACAACATGAAAGAGCAGTTGAACTGATTGCTACTACAAGCAGAACTCGGCTTACGCACAACTATGTTCTAGCAGAATTAGTGGCTCTAGCATTAGTTAGAGGTTTTTCCCGTTCAATTGTACTGTCATACAGCCTTGAACTAATCAACAATTCAAACGTTCAAATTGTATGGGTTGATGAGCCGCTACATCAAGAAGCAATAGATTTATTGTTAGCAAGACAGGATAAAACCTATTCATTATGTGATGCTGTAAGCTTTGTGTTGATGCGTAGGCAAGGAATTATGGAGGCATTAACAACTGATAAACACTTTGAGCAAGAAGGTTTTACTCGTTTGTTGCGGTCAGCAGGCTAACACTGCGCTGCACCTCTGTATGAAATTTTCATCTCTATATCTTCCATAGCAATTTCTAATGTCTGGCGATCAAATGGAAAATTTTGGACATCTCAATTGTGATAAAAAGCTTGCTTCAGCCAGAGGTAAAAACACCTTTGAGATTTTAGATTGTTCAATCCAAAATTGTATTATCTCATTTTCTATGCAGGTTTCCCATTCTTATCTGATGCTTGGTCTGCAACATTTTTTAAGCGGCTCGCTCTCATTTTGCGGATGCGATCGCTATTGCGAACACCACCTGCCATTTCATATTCAGCGCTGTCTTTGCCGAACTTGATAGCAACCACCATTAACATTTTCTCAGAAAGCTGCTTCAATTTTTTTTCCATCTCTTCAACTTCTGTTAAAGTAGAGTCAACTATAGCCAGAGCGCTATTATGAACATCAAGTTTGTTACGTAACTGTTCGATTGACTCAATCAGTTTTTCTAAAGTATAATCTTGTTCAAATTTAATGCTTGGAACAATCGATTTCATCCCAGATGCTCTTAACTCAACTTTTTCTAAAATGCGGGATGTACGTTTTTGACGAGACATAAACTTGCTCTTTTAAGATATTTCTAGAGCTAGCTTGCCTCAATTAAGCCCGATTCCGCTTCAGCATAAATCGCAATTTCTGATAATAAAATTTTTGAGCTTATCTCAGTAATAATTCGGTATATAATTACTCATATAATAAGGCAAGAGGTAGCAAACACGAGAGAAGCCGCTACAGACTTGAGAGTAGTCGCTACAGACTTGAGAGTAGTCGCTACAGACTTGAGAGTAGTCGCTACAGACTTGAGAGTAGTCGCTACAGACTTGAGAGTAGTCGCTACAGACTTGAGAGTAGTCGCTACAGACTTGGGAGTAGTCGCTACAGACTTGGGAGTAGTCGCTACAGACTTGGGAGTAGCAGGGTTAATAAATCTGGTCATAGAGGGCCTGATCGTCCATACTAGATGGTAGACACCTTCGACTATAGGAGCCGTCTATGTTGCTACAAGAATTGAAGGAGCAGGTCTTCAAGCTATCACCAAGCGATCGCCTTGCACTAGTGAGCGCCATCATTGAGTCTTTGCAAGACATGCCAATTTCTCAGCCTGAGCGCTCTGGCGCGATTAGACGGATGCGAGGCTTGTTAAAAACAGATCGGCCAGCACCAACTGATGAAGAAGTGGCTACAATGTTAGAAGAGCGGCGGGTAGACAAGTATCTTTAGTGAAAGTTTTACTTGATACTAATATTGTTCTAGATTTTCTGTTGCACGCAGAACTTTTGTTTCAGAAGATTGATTCTGGTCGTGTCGTTGAATATGTTACAGCGACAACACTTACAGATATTTTTTATATTTCCCGAAGACATACCCGTAGCATTGAGCAAGCACGACAAGCAGTTTCAGAAATGCTGACTGCTATGGTAATTTGTCCTGTTAATCGAGCCGTCTTGGAATCAGCTTTTGGATCTGGTTTAGCTGATTTTGAAGATGCTATTCAAATCGCTTGTGCTATTGCTCAAAGGTTAGACGCTATTTTGACACGCGATACGCAAGGTTTTTTGAGTTCATCTTTACCCATTTTATCAATTCATAAGTTGTTACAGCAGTTGGGGGTGCAAGATAGCGATTAGTTGGTTGTCAGGCAAAGATGGCGTGATCGTATTGTCAGATTATCGCTCAAGGTCGGGAACCTCCGCACGGAAGTGTTCTCCTCTGCATAAGATTTTTTTAATACAAGACTGAATTTTATTATGCTAAAAATTTCTAACCTTAACGTTTACTACGGTGAAAGCCATATTCTCCGCAATGTGGATTTAAGCGTACCATCGGGGCAAATGGTATGCCTGATTGGTCGTAATGGCGTAGGGAAATCTACTTTACTCAAAACAATTATGGGTTTACTCAAACCCCGCAGTGGTACTATTAACTTAGCTGAAGAATTAATTAACTCGAAATCTCCTGACCAAAGGGCAAAGTTAGGAATTGGTTATGTCCCCCAAGGACGAGAAATTATCCCCCGGTTGACAGTTAAAGAAAATCTACTGCTGGGGTTGGAAGCTAGACGCAAACCAGTAAAAAAAGCAGAAATTCCAGAGGAAGTTTTTAGCTTATTCCCGGTGTTAAAAACCATGCTTTCGCGGATGGGTGGTGATTTAAGTGGTGGACAGCAGCAACAATTAGCGATCGCTCGTGCTTTAATGGGAGAACCTCAATTACTCGTCTTAGATGAACCCACCGAAGGTATTCAACCCTCCATCATCCTAGAAATTGAAGCCGCAGTCCGTCGCATTGTCGAAACTACAGGTATTTCTGTTCTATTAGTAGAGCAACATTTGCACTTTGTCCGTCAGGCTGATTACTATTACGCTATGCAAAAAGGTGGTATTGTCGCCTCCGGTTCCACAGCCGAACTCAGCCAAGATGTGATTCAACGCTTTTTAGCTGTTTAATTTTTGATATTTCTATATCAATTGTATCGGAAGCAATCAAGTCTGCGGCTTCTTGTAAAAGCTCATGTTGTTCCTTTTGAATTGCTTCTAAGCGACTAGATATTTCTGCTAATCGTTGTTGTTTACTTGGTTGAAAATTCTCAGGTAGCAAAGCTGGCAGGTTATCAATTGTTTCTGTAGCTGTGATTCGTTGAACAGCAAAAGTGCCAACTTTAGTTAAGGATAAAAAGCTAACTTTAATCAAAGCCTGAAGCAATTTTATCGGAACTTGGAGTATTGACCAACTAGCAGTTTCAATCAAGCGGACGATTGCTTTGATGACGCTCCAAATTAAAGCAAGTGCAAACAGCAAAATCACTATACTAATAATTGGGTGATTAGTCGCCCAACCTAGTATTTGAACTAACCGAAAAAATATCGGGTGTTGTGTCAGCCAATCACTTGCAGAAGATACCATCACATCTTTAACTGCGCCTGATGTTGTACTCTTAAATTTATCAGCAGTTTGCCAAGTTTGTTCTAAGCTTGTCGTAACTGTATCAATTGCTTTATCAGTTGTTGTAGTTGCTGTTGCTTTCAAAGACTCCCCAACTTGTTGTGCTGAGTTACTTAGAGAGTTAACATTTTCACCGACAAAATTTTTTACATTTTGCAAGCGTTGCAAAACTCCGTTAGATAAATGTATGTCTATTTGGGAAACCATAAAACGTTTCACTGAGGTTGAAATCTAACCCGGAACCCATCTTTAGGGCGATTGGTGGGAATCACAATTACCTATAAACGTTGGTTGGGTAATATAGGAATCATATTTGATTTTTGAACAAAATTAGGTATTGTAGGGTGTGTTAGAACGCAGTTCGTAACGCACCAAACCCTTGATGATGGTGCGTTACGCTGTCGCTAACACACCCTACGTATCTTTTCATAAATCAAATACTAGTCCTATATCTCCCAATGATAACTACGTAGAAGATGAGCAGCAACAATCTTTATAAGCTAACCTAAAATGTAGAGTGTGTTAAGCGAAGCCGTAACGCACCCAATACTTGTCGGGTTTTGGGTAAAAGGGGAAAGAAAAAACCTTTAACCTTTTCCCAAAACCCAATTCCGAGTTTAAAATGCACAAAGCGTGCAGTATTGGTAACGCACCAATTTGCTTGGTGCGCTACACAAGTCTCTCTCGTTGAATCAGAAGATGGTTAACCCAAGGCGGACTTTAACTCACTTTCGGCTTGTTGCAACGCTTCTGGTAATTTACTCGCATCCCGTCCGCCTGCTTGGGCTAAGTTCGGTCTTCCACCGCCGCCACCACCGCAGATTTTAGCGATCGCACCTACAAATTTACCAGCTTGCAAACCTTTTTTGTTGACTTCAGAACTAAAAGCCGCAACTATACTAACTTTCCCTTCTTCAGGAACAGAACCCAGCACCACTGCACCGTTACCGATTTTTTGCAACAAGCGTTCGGCTGCGGTTTTCAATGATTCTGGATCAACGTCTTCTAATTGGGCGACAATGATTTTAGAATCGCCTACAGTTTCGGCTGTTTGCAGCAAGCTGTCAGATTTTGCGATCGCTAACTGTACTTTCAAGGTTTCCAATTCCTTTTGGGTATTTCTCAGTTCGCTTTGTAGACTTGTGATTCTGTCTGGTACTTCTTCGGGTTTAACTTTAAAGCGATCGCTCAAATCTTTAACTACTTTATCCCGCAGGTTGAGATAATCTAGTATTGCTGGCCCCGAAACAGCTTCAATACGCCGCACTCCAGAAGCCACACCAGCTTCGGAAATAATTTTAAATACGCCAATTTCAGCCGTGTTACTCACATGAGTCCCACCGCATAGTTCCATTGATACGTTGGGGAAGTCAATCACGCGCACTTCCTCGCCGTATTTTTCGCCGAACATCGCAACAGCACCCCTAGCTTTCGCCTCTGCTAAAGGTAATACTTCCACTTTTGCAGCATGTGCTTCAGCAATCCAAGTGTTTACCTGTTCCTCAATTTGTTGCACTTCCTCTGCTGTCAACGCACGGGGACAGTTGAAGTCAAAGCGCAATCTGTCAAAGGATACTAGGGAACCAGCTTGAGATATGCTATCATCAACAATTTTTTTCAAAGCTGCTTGCAACAGGTGGGTTGCGGTATGGTTAGCTTGGGCGCGACGGCGACAAGCCGGATCAATTTGGGCTGTAACATTATCGCCTACGCGCAGTGTACCGCGTTCGATGCGTCCGAAGTGAACAAAGAAATCAGATTCTTTCTTCACATCTTCTACCCGAACTACAATACCATCACCAGAGATATAACCGCGATCGCCAATTTGTCCGCCAGATTCACCATAAAATGGCGTTTTGTCAAGGACAATTTGTACCTGTGTCCCCGCTTCTGCTTCCTCTTGAGAAACACCTTCTACCAAAATCGCTTCGACTTTTGCCGTCGCCGCCGATTGGGTATAGCCTAAAAACTCGGTGACTTGAATGTGTTCTGCCAATTTGTCGAGGGAACCTTGCACAGTTAAATCAATGGTTTCGTGTGCGCCTCTACCTCCTTGTTGTTGGATTTCCATAGCTTTCTGGAATCCATCAACATCAACTGTCAAGTTATTTTCCTCAGCAACTTCTTGAGTAAGTTCAAATGGGAAACCGTGGGTATCGTATAGAGTAAAGGCACTTTCACCGCTAATTTGAGTTTCCCCTCGCTGTTTCACCTCTTGGATAATTTCTTCTAGCAGTTTTTCGCCTCTATCCAAAGTTCTGAGGAAATTCGATTCTTCCCGTTGCAACTCAGCTTTAATTGCAGCTTCCCGTTGGCGCACATTGGGGTAAGCTGATTCAGAAAGAGCGATCGCAGTTTCGGCAACTTGAGTAGTAAATTCGCCAGAAATCCCAATTAATCGCCCATGACGTACCACCCGCCGAATTAACCGCCGCAGCACATAACCCCGTCCCACATTGGAAGCGCGAATTTCATCAGCGATCATGTGGACAACAGAACGAATGTGATCGCCAATAACTTTTAGAGATACTTTGGTTTTTTCATCACTTTTGTGGTAATCAATGCCAGCAATTTCGGCTGCTGTTTGGATAATTGGGAAAATCAGGTCAGTTTCGTAGTTATTGGGTACTTTTTGGAGGATTTGCGCTATTCTCTCCAAACCCATGCCGGTGTCGATGTTCTTGTTTTGCAGTGGCGTTAAATTACCGGACGCATCCCGGTTATATTGCATGAAGACCAGGTTGTAAAACTCAATGAACCGGGAATCGTCTTCTAAATCTATATTTTCGTCACCGCGTTCTGGGTGGAAGTCGTAATAAATTTCTGAACAAGGGCCACAAGGGCCAGTCGGCCCAGATACCCAAAAGTTATCATCTTCACCCAAGCGTTTAATTCTCGCTATCGGCACACCGATTTGATCGCGCCAAATTTCAAAGGCTTCATCATCATCTTTAAAAACGCTGACGACGAGATTTTGCGGGGAAATGCCAAAGATTTGTGTGGAGATTTCCCAACCCCAAGCGATCGCTTGTTCTTTAAAATAATCACCAAAGCTGAAATTGCCCAGCATCTCAAAAAACGTCTGATGCCGTTTGGTGCGTCCGACATTTTCGATGTCGTTGGTGCGGATACACTTTTGCGAAGTCGTAGCTCGCTTAAATTCTGGTGTGCGCTGCCCCAAGAATATCGGCTTAAATGGTAGCATCCCCGCGATCGTCAGCAGCACGGTTGGATCTTCTGGCACGAGGGAGGCACTTGGGAGAATTTGGTGATTCCGTTGGGCAAAGAAGTCGAGAAATATATTGCGAATTTCGTTACCGCTTAAGTACTGAGGATTTGAAGACATAGGTATTTTTAACTTTAGACTTGGGCGTAGCGGCAGTAGATAGGTGTATTTTCATAAATAGCTTTATATATTCTTGCATTTTGTTTCATATTACTGCCAGCGAATTGTGCCAGTCGATGACATACATTCAGTTACTGTGATGTTGTTAAACCACTACTGTACTTTACTTTGGTAGGATGTGCTTAGGCGTAGCCCATCGTAGACATTGCATTTTGATCTTTAAGATTAATCCTTAAGAAATACTTTAAAAAACCCATACTAGGGTAGCAAATGGCACTAAAACTGAAAGTATCAAATATTGCTTGTGAGAGATGTGCAAAAATAATTACTGAATACATCCATGTTATAGAACCTGAAGCCAAGGTGGATATCGAGGAAATTAAATCCCAACCTTGATACTTCATAAAAGCCTCTCTTTTAAAGAAAAACGCTTAACTTATATTTGGTTAATAACATCTCTCATTCAATGAAGTAGGTTTAATCTTTATAAATTAATAAAAAAGGTTTATGATTTCTTTGTTTTTCTTTTTGGAAATAAATTTTGTTACCTAACATGATAGTTTTACAAATTATTTATTTTGCTAATTATTTGAGAAAAAGAACACTTAAGAAACCATAAAATTAGTTTTTATAAATTCCAATAATATTCAGTATTTTTACGGTTTTAAAAATATTCTGTAAAGAAGACATTAGTTGTCAGAAGAGGGCGTGTGAAAAATGAGAGTAGCGAGAATAAAGCCTAAAAAGGAGATTAAAATTGAAAAAGTATTATAAATTCGGCAACAAAATAATATCTCAGCTAATATAACTCCACCTAGAAAATTATATTTGGTATTAGCCAACAAAAGCAGCAAGTCTTAGAAAGTTAATCTCTTGAAAAGTTAAATGGGGTAAAAATAAAGCAATGGATATTTCTATTCTGGTCTTTGGAAAAAACAACTTTATCGCCACACTTCCAGATCAGATCCGTTATACGACTGCTTTTAGTGTAGAAGTTCTAGACAATCTTAATCAGGCAGTGTCGCGGATTGAAATGATGCCCCCCGATATAATACTTGTGCAGGCTAGCCTGGATGGCAGTATGGAACTTTGCAATTGGTTGAAAGACCAGACAAAACTATCCTGGATCTACTGTATTCTGTTCGAGGATCGTCCCCAGCAGCTTACTGATAGAAATAAGGGTTGGCACAGGGAATTAGAGATGACTGCTACGGCATTAAAGCAAGGAGCCGATGCTTATATTTGGCATCTTATTGATGGAAAAATAGATCATAGCTTGGCAGAATTGACGGCCAATCATGGACTAATACTTGCTCAATTGACTGTTGGCTTGCGAAAAGCACAAAAATACCGAGATTTGATTCGCACAAATGATATGTTATCAGCGATCGCCTTAGCCGATTCTTTGACAGAATTAAATAATCGTCGTGCTTTAGAATGGGACTTACCCAGGTAAATAAAAAAAGCTAGAAGTCAAAAGACTTCCATGAGTTTGATTATTCTGGATGTAGATCACTTCAAAAAAGTTAACGATACTCACGGGCATTTAGTTGGCGATCGCATTTTGCAGTTACTATCTAAGCGTCTCCGACACAATCTGCGCTGTCAAGACACAGCATTTCGCTATGGTGGTGAAGAATTTGTGATTCTTTTGGCTAACACCAACGATGAAGAAGCACTAGTTGTCGCCCGTCGTCTTAATCGGGTAGTTTGCGAGGAACCATTTTCAATCAGTAATAAACTGACAATTAATATCACCATTAGTCTAGGTACAGCCTGTCTGCAAGCTGAGGATGACGAGCAAGGAGTAAGTTTGTTGCATCGTGCCGATCAATGCTTGCTACAAGCTAAAACTACTGGGCGTAATCGGGTGATTGCCTGGAACTATTTATCTCATGTCCCACATCTAAAAGTTGTTTCCTCTTAAAAGTT